>DATKKU010000001.1:0-15176 GCA_035542755.1 Binatia bacterium
CAGCGCCATAAGGTGATTAACATCACTCTTACGCTGCGTATTACGCGAGCTGCGCTGCAAAGCTGGTACAGCTAGGAACACCACCAGCATGATAACTCCGGCGATGGCCAGAACTATCAAGACTTCTACGATGGTGAAGCCCTTTTGTTTTGTACTTAATTTATGTGTCATTGTGCAAATGCCCCCTTTGCGTTTCTATTATTAATAGCTTATGCCTGTAATGCTAATGGTTAAACTACCAAAATGCAAGCGTTACCTGTGCATAACTGTACACCTTAGATACCGAGGTTCTTGCCCGCCAGACCATATATAGGTAGTAGTACAGCCGCAACGATTATCAAAGCCACTGCTCCGACCACCACCATCATCAGTGGTTCTATGATGGTATTGATGGTTTTTATCTGGGTATCTACCTCTTTCTCATAGTAGTCGGCCACGCGGCCAAGCATGGTTTCCAGTGCGCCGGATTGCTCGCCGATGCTAATCATATCCGGTACTAACTCCAGGAAGTTGGGGTCTCCCTGTAAGCTGGAGGATAGGCTTTTACCACCCTTGACCTTCTCAACCGCTTTGTTTATAGAGGCTTCTATTTCGCTATTTCCCACGGCTTCGGCGGTAGTGTTCAGCATTTTTATCATTGGTACACCGGCGCCAATTAGGGTGGAGCTGGTACGTGCAAAGCGAGCCATATAAAGCTTCATGAACAGCGGCTTGACCGGCCACATAGTTATTTTTAAATGGTCAACAAAGTTCTTGCCACCTTCAGTCCTCAGGTAATGTCTTATGCCAACGGCCAAACCAATTATTATGAGCAGGGCCAGCCACCAGTAGTGCGTTAGAAAGTGTGAGAAGTCTAGCAGTATAACCGTTATAAATGGCAGCGTAGCGTTAGGCAATGATTTATAGAGACTGGAGACCTGCGGTAAGACGGTAGTCGTCATAAAAATTAAAATAGCGAACAAAATGACCAGCACGATAGCCGGATAAATCATCGCTCCGCGAACCTTGGAAATAACCTCGGCATCCTTTTCTTGCTGGGTGGACAGGCGCTCCAGCGCTGTATCCAACGAGCCAGAGGTCTCGCCGGCAGCCACTAAATTAACGTACACGTTATTAAAAACATCAGGA
The DNA here is from genome assembly GCA_035542755.1 of Binatia bacterium. Taxonomy (GTDB): domain Bacteria; phylum Patescibacteriota; class Saccharimonadia; order Saccharimonadales; family UBA10212; genus RYN-425. The sequence continues at coordinate 1,129 of DATKKU010000001.1, forward strand.
TATTTTGACATGGCAACTGATAGTGAATTACCAGCCTCAATATCGGCTATAATTCTGGACAGAATGCCGTTTAGGGTCTTGTTTTTGGTTTGCTTTTGAACTGTTGCCAGACTTTGCATTAGCGGCAAGCCGGCGTTGATAAGCGTAGCCAGCTGTCTGGAGAAAATAATACGCTGTTTGGCGGGAACATGAGTACGGCGGATACGTTTAGTACCGGTTGCTGACTTGACGCCAATCTCAAGCGGCGCCAGACCGCGGTCTATCAAAAGCTTGGCAGCGGCCTTTTCATTGTCGGCCTCTATGTCGGCCTTTATTTTTTGGCCGGTTGTAGGATTTAGCGCTGTGTATGTATAGACTAACATCCTAGCCTCGCATCAACCTGTCTAGTTCTTGTGGGTCAACTGCAAAATTGCGAGCTTCGTCATAGCTGATTTTACCGCCGTGAACCAGGTTAACCAAGGTGCGGTCCATGCTCTGCATGCCCATTTCTGCACCGGTTTGAATAACGGCCTCCAGCTGATAATTCTTACCTTCACGAATAATATTTCTAACGGCTGGCGTAGCAATTAAAATCTCGGCGGCCGGCAGGCGACCACCGCCCAAAGCTGGAATGAGACGCTGCGAACAGACGGCCATCAGAATATTGCCCAGCTGCGCCCTGACCTGCTGCTGCTGGTGCGGCGGGAAAACATCAACCATACGGTCAATACTCTGGCTAGCCGAGTTGGTGTGCAGCGTTGCCAGCACTAGGTGCCCGGTCTCGGCAATGGTAATAGCGGCAGCAATAGTTTCTAGGTCGCGCATTTCGCCGATTAGCACAACGTCGGGGTCCTGGCGCAAAGCCGAGCGCAGCGCCGTAGAAAAGCTGTAGGTGTCATAGTGCACCTCGCGCTGTACCACCAGTGACTTTTTGGACTGATGGGTGTATTCAATAGGGTCTTCAACGGTAATAATGTGCATGGCTTTTTCGGTGTTAATTTTGTCCACAAGAGCTGCCAGGGTTGAGCTTTTTCCAGAGCCGGTTGGGCCGGTGACCAACACCAAACCTCTGGGATAGTCGCCAAATTTGTTCATAATTTCCGGAAGCCCCAATTGCTGAATAGTTTTTATCTCGTTAGAAATTAAGCGCATAGCGGCACCCAGATTGCCCCGCTCGTGGAAGGCATTAACCCTAAACCTGCCTAGGTCGCCAAAGGCAAAGCTAAAGTCAAATTCTTTGTCGCGCAGCAGCAGCTGCTTTTGGTCTTCGTCCAGCAGGCCAAATACTAAATCTTCCAGCGTCTTTTCAGCCAGCGGCTGGTAGTTGGGCAGCGGCAGCAAAACTCCGTCAACTCTAACAATCGGCGGCAAGCCAACATCCAAATGAAGATCTGAGCCTTTACGCTTAACTACTTCTTCCAGCAAGACTTCTATTTTTGGTGTAGTTTGCACCTAATCTTCCCCTTTAACTATCCGCCGAGGCCACGCGGTTAACTTCCAAAAGCGTGGTTCTGCCGGCTAGAGCCTTTAAATATCCATCTTGTCGCATACTGACCATGCCCTGGCCCAAAGCCACCTTTTGGATTGCCGAACTCGGAGCATGTTTAAGTATCAAGTCCTGGATTGGTTCGGTAACTTCAAACACTTCGTAAAGTCCCACGCGTCCTTTGTACCCCGTCGGATTTTCGGGTGATTGTTTACCCTTGTATAAAGTATAAGCGTTTTGCGCGGCCAGTGGCAAGGTATCGTACCCCATGTCCAGGGCGACTTTTTTAACCTCATCTTCCGATTTTGGCAGCAACGAGCCGAGAACTTTATGAATGTCTTCGGTTTCGGCAGCTGATGACTGATAAGGCTCCTGGTCATCTATCAACCGCCGCACTAGTCTCTGACCAATAACCGTATGGACGGTGCTAGCAATCAAAAACGGCTCTATGCCCATATCCAGCAGGCGCGGTAAGATTCCGGCAGCGCTGTTGGTGTGCAGCGTAGCAAACACCAAGTGCCCGGTTAAGGCCGCCTGAACCGCCAGGCTGGCGGTTTCTTTGTCGCGAATCTCACCAACCATCACTATATCGGGGTCCTGGCGCAGGATTGAGCGCAGCCCGGTAGCAAAAGTCAGACCAACATCAGGATTAACCTGGATTTGGTTGACTCCGTCCATCTTGTATTCAACTGGGTCCTCCAGGGTGACAATGTTAACTGAGTCATTTTTTATTTCGCCGAGCATGGCGTACATAGAGGTAGACTTGCCGGAGCCGGTCGGACCGGAAGTCAATATCATGCCGTGCGGCAGCTCTAGTGACTTTCTAAGCAAATTCAGAGTCCGGCCGCCATAACCCATGTCCTCTAGTTTCAGGCTGGTACCGGTTTTATCAAGCAAACGCATAACCACCTGCTCGCCCCAGACCACCGGGCTAATAGCGACGCGAATATCAATCGGGTTATTTTCTAGGCTAATGGTAAATTGGCCGTCTTGCGGAATACGGTGTTCGTCAATTTTAAGATTGGATAGAATCTTGATACGGCTGACTAGTGCTGGTTCGGCGCTTTTTGGCAGCTTCATAATTTCGCGCAGCACTCCATCAATCCGGACGCGAATTTTCAGTTCGTTTTCCAGCGGCTCTATGTGAATATCGCTGGCTCGGCTGCGGGCAGCATAGTCCATTATGCCGCTTAGGGCTTTGGCAATTGGCGAGTCCTGAACAATGGTCTGAACTTTTTGATTGGGCTGCAGCTTGGTGGGCTTGGGGGCCTCTTTTTGGTTTTCATTATCGGATGTTTCCAGCTCGCTAAAGTCAGTGGTTTTGGTCAGAATATCACTGATGCTGGATGTGTCGTATTGGGTCAAGACGTGTTTTATACCGGATTCGCTGGCGGCATAGACTTTCAACGAGCGACCAATTTTGTTACTCAAAAAGTCAACCGCCTGAACGTTGTCAGCGTCAAGCATGCCCAGTACCAGCTTCCGATGCATCTCGCCGATTGGCACCGCCATATAGTGTTCGGCGACGTCCTTATCAAGCATACCCAGAACTTTGGGGTCAATATTGGCCTTGGATAGATTGACATACGGGATATTGTTGGCTAGGGCCAGGGCTTTGGTTAGTTGCTCGTCATTAACGTGTCCACCCTGCAACAGCACACTGAAAAAAGGTTCGTTTTTGGCCTTGGCCTGACTTTTTATCAGCTTAAGCTCGTCTTTGTCTACCAGGCCCTGTTCAATCAAAAGGTCCTCGGTTTTAGCTTGGGTAGCCGGCGATAAGATATTCACCGCGATTCCTCCCTACTGCGAGCTACCGTTAAATGGCTGGGTGTTCTGATTGTTGGTGTCTACCGGTACTGCTTGAGCAGGGTCCAGGGCACCATTGTTGAATATGGAACTTAGAGTTGGGTCGTTTTTGACATCCGGAAAGGTGGTGCTAATTGGGGCAGCCGTCGGCACATTGGCATTAGACTTATGCCCGCCAAACAGTAGGCCACTGACAAAGACTGAGAATATAGCCGTAATAACACCTACTACGGCTAGCAAAACTATGTCTTTTTGTTTCATCAGTGTATCTCCTTGCTGGTAATATTAACTGTCTTGGCTGGCTGGTAGTAGGTGCTGACATTTAAGTCAACTGTCAGGTTTGATTCATTACCGGTCAGGGTCAGATGAGTCACATCAAATGGTCGGATTGAGCGTTCCAGGTCTTTAATAAGCTTCTCAGAACCGGAGTATGTACCGCTCCCGCTTATGGTTAGGTCAATCTTAATCGGAGCTGGCTTATCGGATGGACTGTTGTCGGCGGTCGTAGATTGGTCGGTGCCGCCTATAGACGGGCTGCCAATGCTGTCGTCAGAGAGAATTTTAGACACACTTGTTAAAAGAGCTGGGAAGTTATAAAGCGTCGGCAGCGCGTCGGTAACTATTCGCCCGTTGTCACCGTCGGGCGGTGCCGTAACAATGGTTTGGCCGTTAACTACCTCTGTAGAATGGTTTATATGGCCGATAATATTTTGGTCGCTGGTTCCAATAAACACATTATTATATTGAGTAACTAATGTGTTCGCATTCTTGATATCGTCGTTTAGTTGTTGGGCAGAGCTATGGCGGGCATTAATGACGCGTCTTTGATAGGCCGCCTGCCCCAGCAAGGTCTTGGCACTAATCAAAGAAAAGACCGTGATAACTGTAGCCACAGCAACTATTATCATCATGCTTGATTGCTGTTTATTAATCTGCAGAGCCTTGGTATTGAGTTTGGGAGTATTGAGTTTGGGGGTTTGCATTTTAATTGCCTCCGCTACTTTGACTACTGTTAAACAGCGTACTTGAAGGATTGAGGCTGGAGGCATTGGTGGGAGTTACGGTTAAAGTAGGTGTCACTGGCTTGCCCTTCTCGTCATAGGTATTTTGGAAAAGTACCGGGTCAAACTGAATGTTAATTGTGTAGTTAATACCGGTAGAGCTAATACTGAAGGCACTCTCTACTACCGAGCTAAAGGCCGGCTTTGGCTTGTCGCCGGGATTAACGGTATAGGTAGCGGCTTTTAGAGTATCAACAAAGGCATTAACGTCGGACTGGCTGTTAGCCTTGCCGGAAATTGTCATGGTGTTTAGAGTTAAGTCCAAGTCCAGCTTATTGATTGTAACTACATTTGTAGGCGTCAGCTGTGACAGATAGGTATAAATACGGGAAGAGATGTGCTTGCTCTGGTGCAGTTGAATAAGCGAATTCAGCTGATTTTGAACGGTTATAATTTGATTAACCTGCGGGACACTTGTCAACTTAGCACTAGCCTGGTTGACCGATTTACCGGCACTGTTCATCTGGGCTCTCTGAACAACATCAACTGTCAGAAACATCACTATGAATATGCCCAGCGAGATAGCACTTGCTAGGAATGCCACCGATAAAACGAGCCGTTTGGTGCGCTGGGCCTTGTTGTATTCCAGTTTTATATCCGGAAGCAGGTTAAGCTGTATGGTGCTCATGCTTCCCTCTCGGCGAGGCCCGCAGCTATGGCGAATTGGTTGGATACCGAGGCGGCCTCATTTTGTTGGCTAGCCGGAACCGTAATGTTACGCCAGGAATTGCCAATTTCAACATTGATACCAAACTTATTGGCTAAATATAGTGGAAACTCGGGTAAAGTTGAGGCTCCGCCGGTGACAATTAACTTCTCCAGCTTGGCGGTCGGGTAGCGACCCTGGAAGAACTTTATGGACTTATCAATTTCAGCAGCCAGGCCATCAACGGTCGGCACTATGGCATTATAAATCTGGCCTTCCAGCTTATCCTTACCAAGCCCAAACTTAAAGACAAATTGATGAGCTTGAGCTATATCAATTCCTAGGCGTTGGCTGGCAGCCTGGACTATAGCCTGCTGGCCAACAGCTATGGAGCGTGACAGGTGCGGTACCTGGCCGACACAGATTACTAAATCGGTAGCCGCACTACCGATATCAATCAGTAGTTGGGGTGCCTTGCTATCAATCGGTACCAGTGACCTGGCCAGAGCCATGTTGTCGGGTTCAAAAGCCAGCACATTTAGGCCAATTGACTCTAGTAAATCAAGCCGGGCCTCTACATATTTATTGGGTACGCTGGACAGCAGGACCTCAACTTTTTTGGGGTCTTTTGGAGAGTCGCCAATCATTGCCCAGTCAATTTTAGATTCGGCTAGAGGTGTTGGAATAAAAGAGTCAGCTTGATAACGAATGGTCTTAGACAACTCAGCGCCGGCCATCCGGTCAAGGTCAATAACGGTGGTAAAAACGTGGTTGGAAGGCAGGTTAACGGCTACTTTCTTGGTACTGATACCGACCTGTTTTAGAAGCTGTTCCAGCACGGCCTTCACTTTAGCCTTGTCGGCATCAGCGTCAGAGATGCCGATTGTACCCTCTAGGGGCGCGTAGCCATAGCGAACCAGCTCCCGCAAGTTGCCGGTACCCTTTAGCTCGACGACTCTTATTGCAGTCCCACCGAGATCTAGACCAAAGAAATCAGATTGCCCACTCAGAGATCGCATAATTATTTCCGATTATAGCACGAGCGCTTTTGTTTTTAATCTTACTTACCCCTTTTATTCTAACGCTTAAAATGCCGGAGGCAAAGACAATAAATTGTCTATTGGCAGCGCCGTGCTAGCATTACTGCCGCTGGTACTGAAAAAGCCGCCGCCAATTATCATAGCCGGCGTGTAGTTAATAACCTCACCAATGTTGTTGCTGCTCATGCCGCCACTAAGCGAGTCTTCGGCACTGGTAGCGCTAAGCACATTGCCGTTCAACCTCGTAAAGTTGACCTGTTTTGCCACCAGCGCCCCGTTGATAACGAGTTTGTTTACGGTACACTGCGGCATACTTGTCGGGAAGTTATAGTTTATGGGATTAGAGGTGTTATCGTGACAGGTCCAGATATCACCGTCATCGGCAGTAATGGCCGAGGCGGTGGTGGAGTTTGGCTGGGCTATATAAAAACCGTCCAGCTCGGTGACTCCCGGACCAATATATATGCTGCCTTTGACTACCAAAGCAAATTTGGGCACGTCAGTAGCGGAGTCCAGGTTGTAAGTAATATTGTTACCTATATATACGTTGCCGCTCACATAGAGAGTTACTTTAGTGGGCGACGGGCTGGAAGCCAGGCTAAGGTTGGCATTAGTCAGGTTATAAACACTGCCGTTGGGCACCGTCACGCTATAGGTGCCGCTGGAGTTATAGCTATTGAACGGTGTAGATGTGCCTTCAATTGTCGGGGTCGCTTGGCTAAGTTTGGAGTAATAATCGGGTATACAGCTGCCCTGTCGGACACCGCCGCCGCTGGTACCTAACTCAAATATACCACCCCATCCACCGGTGTTATTGGCAAAGCTAATCAGGTTTTTGGCCGTTGGGTTGACAGCCGCCAAAGAGCCGGCACTATAAAAACCGTTGTGGTCCACCGGGTCGGCACTATCTATCTGACCGAGTGCAAAAGCTCCGTATTGACTGGAGGCTCCGCCAGCCGAATTTACGCCAGAACCGTCTTGATTGGCATAGGCCAATATTCCGCCCGTTCGGCTATCCTGCGGCAGGCCCAAACTAGCGTTAGAAAAAGCCGAGTCCTGGTAATTTCCCGACTGACTGGTATCGCAGTTTGTGCCGCTGTCAAACCAACCACCCGCCATAACATCGCCGCCGTAAGTCTTGAAGTACGGGGCGTAGTTGGTATCGGCAAAGGCCGTAGACGCCCAACCCACAACTAAGCAGGCGCTAACCAGTAGCATAGGTAGTCGTTTAAGGTGTGCTACCTTCATACATAAGCATTATACAACTTTCGCCTATTTTTGCCGAAAGCTGGCCCGCGCGGGCGTTAGCTCTGTTTGGGAAACTTAAGTTTGGCCAGCGGTTTTAGTTTAGACGGAACAGCTATTGGCTTTATGACTATTGGGGTATTCAATTTTTCGGCTATTCGCTTGGTTGTACTCTTGGCGTTCTTACGACCGCCGGTGATAGCCTGCTGAGCAATAGCCCTGGCAAGATTCACCCTAACTACATCTTCAATCACAAAGCCGGGGCTGGCGTTGACCTCAATGACCACCCTCTGCTTGCCCGAGGGCAGGATGTCCACGCCGGCCACACTCAGGCCAACTGCTCTAGCCGAACGCTCGGCCAACTCTATTTCGTAGGCATTGGCTTTGTAGGCATAGCCAGCGCCTCCCAGCGAAATGTTAGCTCTAATTTCGTCTTTACGGGTTGAGATCCGCCTCATGGAGGCCACCACCCGGCCATTGACCACTATAAAACGCAGGTCGGTGTAGTGGTCTTTTTTGGTCGGCTCAACAAATTGCTGCAGCAAAATTGGGATATTGTTGGCTAAAAAGCCGTCAACAATTGCTCTGGCCTCACCGCGAGAATTGGCCGACATAACGCCGCGGCCATGAGTGCCAGTATTAGTTTTAACAATTAGCCGCTTACTGGGCATCGGCTCTACTATCTTTAAGGCCTTATCAACATCTATCTCATAAAATTCCGTGCCGGTTATGGCTACGGTTCTAGGCACCGGTATGCCGGCTCCGGCCAGCGCCATTAGACTGCTAACCTTATTCTTGGCCATTCTAATAGAATTTGGGTTGGCCGTAGAGTAAACACCGCTGGATATTAGACTCTCAAGAGCAATGGATGCCAGGTTGATAGATTGCTCGTCGGCCTCATTGATTCTGGGAATAACGGCGTCAACGTTGACTCGCCGCAGGCTGCCGTTTTTATCCGGCTGATATAAATAGCGCTTGTTTTTGGTGGTAACAACAACCGTTTTTTGGTAATTAATAATCCGGGCTCTGTGGCCTTTGAGCCTAATCTCCCGCACAAGCCTTTTATTTTCATGTACGTCCTCCCGCCCCAACTCAGCCGAAAGTATGCCAATACGCATACTGGCATCATACTCCCCGGAAAGCCTAAATCACATAGGCCCAGGTAGCAGCTTGCTAGTCCTCAAGCTTCCGGTTGATGGGCGGCGTAGCGGCGAGTTTTTCTCGGCAAGTTGTGTTTATGCACATAAATCTTTAGGGCCTCGGCACCCAGAAAAACAATTTCTGCCGAGTAGTAGAACCAAAGCAGCAAAGTAATTAAAGAAGCTGCTGCGCCGTAAGCCGTAACGGTTCTACTGTGTCCGATGATTAGTACGAGTACCAACTTGCCGGCGCTAAAAAGTAGCGCCACCCAAAAAGCAACCAGTAAGGTAGCTTTCTTGGGCATGATAACATCTGGCACGACTTGATAAACAAAGTAAAGAATTAAGGTAAAAATTATCAGCGAACCAATAAAGCTAAATAGCTGAAGGCTGGAGTGGTCAGTCGCTATGACGGTTTGCAGCTTATCGCCCAGCCAGCCAACAAGCGCCGATAGACCTACCGAAATAGCTATCAACACGCTGCCCAGCAACACCAGAGCCACGCTTTTGACTCTTATGTATACTGTGCGCTTAAAGCCAGCTTTGGCCTCCGGTACAACGTCAAAAACAGTGTCTAGCGAAATCTGCAATTGTCTGGCTAGGGCGGCAGCGGCTAGCACTACGCCAATAACACCGATAACCAGAGCCGTGCTGCTATGTGCGGTGTTATAGGTGTGGGCAATGGCATTTTGAATGGTGTTGGCGGCACTTTGACCGACAGTGTCGCTAATCTGCTGATAGATTTGCCCCTCCACGGCCTTTTGGCCAAAAAAGATGGTTGAGGCACTAATCACAATTAGTAGAAACGGCGCCATTGCAAATATGGCGGTGTAAGCCAAGGCTGCACTCATAGTACCGCCCTTGTCTTTTCCGAACTCGCTAAAGAGTTGGATGAAATAGCTCAGCAAAGGTACTTTGGTGAGCCAGTGAAAGTTCATGACTTTATTAATGACCTAACTCGACAGCTTAAGCAAGTACGTATGGCTGCAGCCAGGTTTCTGCAAAAGCTAAGCTTAAGCCATATGTTTAATCTGCGACCTCTGTTAAACTATACATGTGAGTGCAGTAAGCCACGACAGCGAAACGCCGGCCCACGGCCAGCAGGTCATTACCGCCTGTGCTTTTATTCACCACGATTTTGATGGAGTCAATAAAATTTTCTTGGCTAAGCGTGCCGATACCAAGAAGTTTATGCCCGGCATTTACGAACTGCTCGGCGGCCACATAGACTTTGACGAAAATGTCGTAGACGGCTTAGCACGAGAAGTTATGGAAGAGACCGGCATGAACATCAGCATCGGTGACGTGTTTTGGGAGTTTACTTACAGTAATTGGGTCAAAGGCTCGCACTCTATTGAAGTAGTCTACTTTGCCAAATTTACCGATGCACTAGAACAAATTAAACTTCATCCCGATGACCATTCCGATTACAAATGGGTGGCTAGTCATGAAGTTGTAGACGTTATGAAGATTGGTAGAGATGATGGCGACAGCGAAATCCAGGCCGTTAAGAGGGGCTTTGAACTACTAGCCGGCGGGGCGCTGAATTTTGGTTAGATTGCGACACCCCTACACTGTCAAAGAATAACCACCCCGATTAAATACGGTACCTGCCGGAGCTTAGTATGCAAGTCCGCGAGAATCCATAAAGTCGGTGTAGTCAGAAGGTATTCCTATATTGAACCTTTTGCAAAGAGCAATCATGTCTCGGCAGTCGTGTTCGGTAATTTGATAGTTGTTTTTTATTACTACACCAAACTCCTTGGTCAGAGCTCTTACCCTATAAGGTGCGGATAGGCATGCAACTTCTTTGCCACTAACATGTCCTTTTCCTTGAAAAGCCTCTTCTGGGAAGAATAGATCATTCTCGCGTGGGCCAAGGTAGGCGCCACCTGACTTTTGTGGATCCACGACCAAAAAATCTATTTCGTCGTCACTACTGTCCATGAAAAAGTGCCACCATATTTCGCCCTCGGTACGATCTTTATATCCACGAGAGGTGAGGTAGTCCTTAACCTTGGCTAAGTCTTCTTTAGTAATAATTAGGTCGGCATCCTTGTGCGGGCGAGTTTCTTCGCCTAAAAGAGCATCTACACCCCAGCCCCCGTCTAAAATTGGATTAACGCCAATAGATTGCAGCTCCGTATACAAATTAACTAGTTTTTGGGCAGTCATTATCTTAGGCATTGTGCACCGTCCTTTGCTTCTCTAGTTCATGAATGTAGCTTATAACCTCTTCTGGGTCGCTGGCTACCACCAGGCATCTAGTAATCTTGTCTGACTCGCCAAAACCCTTACCACCACCAACCGTGTGGTAAATGCCTCGGCGCTCCGGCTCATCCGGATTTGCCTCGATACGCTTCTTCTTTAGCTCCTTAAAGTGCTCAAGAGTATCCTTGCAAACGTCGCCTGGGCCGAAAAACCAGACTTCCTTCTCCGGTTCTTCCGCAGCACAAACAACCACTAAGTTTTCCTTGCCGTCTTCCCACGTTGGGTAGAGCCGATCATTCACAGGAGAATTCCTTCTACCTTTTAATGATACAACCTTAAGACCATCGCGGTCTTCCATTCTCTCTATCGCCTCTTCTGCCTCTGTTTCATCCGTGGCGGTAACACCCTGGGCTTCGCGGTCTTTTAGTCTTACTGCATTAATAATGTATGTACGTACTTCTTGGTATCTTTGTTCCACTTTCTCGGAATCTATTCCTGCTTTTATTCTCTTGGATATAAAGCGGTCTTTATACTCCCCGTCTAGCAAAGCTTCCATGCCTGGTATGTATCCGCTATCGTTGGCGGCTACGATTTTGTCGACAAAGTTCGGGTCAACACCCAGCCGTTCCAATACCTGCAGTATTGACGCGTCTCTGTGAGCATTTTTGTCATGGTGGTCGATATGAACTATACCAGGAACCTCGTCGGCCCCGCGGTGTTCAATCAATACAGGCATACGACCTTGGGCTTGTGCTTCCGCAATTAGGCCTGAGCGTTTGGTCACATCTGCTTCTTCCCAGGTAGTCGTAGCACCGACCACCAATGCGCCGAATTTTTCTAGCCTCCTCTCAATGAGAAGCATCTCAAGATCTGCTCCGCCTAGAATATAAGCATCGTCGGTTGCTTCGGGGGATGAATTTTCCTCTGCTAATTGTTCGGCTTCGGCTACGTCCATAGTTGTTTTTTGTTTTTGAAACCTATAAACTAATGTTAGCACTAATCACACGATTTGTCAACTTCTCAGTTGGCGAGTAACTCCTCTAGCGCGGCTTTTATCGTGATTCTTCGGGAGTGCTCGCGGACCTCATCCATATCAATATGCTCTTTGCTAAAAAATGTAATGTTCTTTATTAGATTATCCCCAATATTTAATAACGCGGCGGATGGGATATTGAAATAACTAGACATTGAGAAGACTAATGCCGCTTCCATTTCAATACCAAGGTAACCAGCTTTTTTCCAGTTCTCAATGTCTTCCCTTGTTTCGCCCATAATCATCTCGCAAGTTACAGTTTTGCCGGAATGTACCTCAACATCAGATGGCAGTCTAGCTTTAAGCGATTCCGCTAATTGCGTATTCGGCCGATATAAATTATCAGTATTGTTACGTTGGTAGTATCTGGCGTTGTCGTTGCCCAGTACCAAAGTCGGACAAATAAGGTCTCCTGGAGCACTGTTCTCGGCTAAACCGCCCACTGAACCAATGAGTATATTTTTCTTGGAACCAAGCATGCTGCCCCGATGAATATACATGTGCATTACGGCTGTCCCCATGGCTGCAAAATACCAGAACTTTCGGCCTTCAATGGTGAACTCATGTACGTCATGTAGGTCTGGAGCCTGGAACAATTTGTAGCTGAAGTCTTTACCCAACTCATTGAGTACACTTTCTATATGCGCCAGGTTGAGCTTCCCAAAGGGAGCCCAGGCTCCGACCGCCAACATTCCTTCAATCTTGTAGTCGTTCCCTAGATTATATCTTCGCTTAAAGTCCTCGGCAGTGAGACTCATGTACATGCCGACAATGTCTCATAAAATCAGAGCCGGTTCAATGAGTCCCATTCAAAAGATGGTCGCCAAGAGCTGCTTATTATATGCCTAGGTTATAATTTTTACCTCTGTTAGAATAAGTTGTAATGAGTCTATCAATTGGAATTGCTGGCTTGCCCAACGTCGGCAAGAGCACACTATTTAACGCGCTGACTGACGCCGAGGCACTAGCGGCTAACTATCCATTTGCCACAATTGAACCGAACACAGGAATTGTTCCAATCCCCGATGAACGGTTAGCCAAACTGGCCGAAATATATAAAACCGATAAAATAGTCCCGGCTACGGTGACGTTCGTTGATATTGCCGGCCTAGTGGAAGGAGCCAGTCGGGGCGAGGGCTTGGGCAATCAATTCCTGAGCCACATCCGCGGCTGTAACGCCATCTGCCAGGTTGTGCGAGCCTTTGAGGATTCGGAAGTTACCCGCTCGGGCTCCAAAGACGCCGCTCACGACATTGAAATTATTAATACTGAGCTGGCTCTGGCCGACATTGTTACTGTTAATAATCGCCTGCCCCGTCTGGAAAAGGAGCTTAAAAGCGACCCCAAACTAAAGCCGGTTTACGAGACTGTTGCTAAGGCTAAAGAACTTTTGGAGGCCGGACAAAACTTACGCGAACTGGACCAAGAGCACCTAGCCGATCTGCATCTGCTGAGCGCCAAGCCGGTTATCTACGTATTTAATGTTGATGAGCACACACTAGCTGACGAGCCCAAAAAACAGCGGCTCAAGTCCCTGGCCAAGGGCGACTGCATTTTTATCTGCGCTAAATTAGAAAGCGAGCTGCGCGGACTAGACGAAACCGACCGTACGGAGCTGCTAGCTAGTTACGGGCAAAAGCAGAGCGGCCTGGTACAGCTAATCCACTCGGCTTACGATACTCTGGGCCTGCAGAGTTATTTGACGGCCGGTGAGAAAGAAGTCCGGGCCTGGACAATTCTCAAGGGTTCCACCGCCCCGCAGGCTGCCGGCGTTATCCATACTGATTTTCAGCGTGGTTTTATTGCCGCCCAAGTTGTTGATTACGAAGATTTAATTACCGCCGGCTCCGAAGCCGCCGCTCGCGCCGCCGGCAAGGTCCGCACAGAAGGCAAAGACTACATAATGCGGCCTAATGATGTAGTTGAGTTTAGGTTTAATGTTTAGATTTTCGGGAAGATAGCCCGAGTGGCGGATTCATTCCGCACCCGGCGCGATAAGAAACCCCGAAGGGGTGTCTTATACTGCATTATGCGACCTGGTGATGTAGTTGAGTTTAGATTTAACGTTTAGATTTAATACCTAATCTATCACCGGCTGAGGATAGTAGCCGACGTGCATTAAGTGGTTAGTGTAGGCGTTGGGGGTAAAGCGGTGAGAACCGTTCATAGCAGCATAGCCTATGTGTTTTGGCAGGTGTGGTTTTGGCAGGTGCATGGAGTGCGTCATCGTCTGCTGGGCTGGCAAACTTGCCGTTGATAGTGAAACACTGGACGACGCCTGCTGATTTTGCGGCGCTGGTGTATAGGGCTGAGCAGACCGCGCCACCAGAGGGGCCGGTGCACTGCCAGCCTGCGGCTGATATTGTCTAAGCTGCCAAACTTTTTGCTGTACAAAGCTGGTT
>DATKKU010000002.1:0-2543 GCA_035542755.1 Binatia bacterium
CGGTTACAACGTCGCCCACGCTTAGCACATCCAGTTGTTTTTCAGCCATTTTTGTCTATCTTTTCATCCTGCTAAAGCTTTAGCCTAATTGTAGCATAAAAGTCATAACGCCAATCTGTATAATAGATTGACAATCTTAAGCTTTAAAGGTATAATATGGCAACTTATCTGCCTGAGTGCGGATGGGTGGAACTTTTACATACAGATTGAAGTCATAGATTTAACTTGGGACCGACGAAAGATTACTAGTTAGTCTCCCGTCAGTCCTAAGTTATTCAACCAGGAGAAGCTCATGAGCCTCGCGCTGACCCTGATGGTCATGAAGTACCCGTTCCAGCTTGGCTGTAAAGAGTGGTCTGCGAACATTTCACTAGAGATGCACACCGACTACAGGATTACGGGCCAAGTCGTTCACCCTGGCCACAGGAAGGCCAGAGTTGCCCTTGAAGCAAAGCTTTCGGGTGCGCCGCAAATCCGGACGTATTCCCTGCCGCCGAATGTAGTCGTTGGAAGATACGACGATGAAGGCGAGCGCAGAGAGCGCACCGACCCCTACGGGCAAGAGCTCCGTTGGACGTACGCCAGGAATCTCAAGCAGTTGGTGATTCCCGAAGACGCCGATTGGCCGAACAAGGCCATCAAGGCGTTCATCGACCAGTGCCCCGACAACACCGCAATCGTCCTATACTTCCACTGACAAACGGGGAGGCAAGCTATATGGAGACGCTGGAGAAATACCTGCCGCTATGGGTCGCCTCGGGCGTCCTGGGGTTCATCCTGGGTGCCGCGGCACACGCCCTGGCCAACCACTACGGCTGGTAAGCCGGACGGGGAGGAGAAAATATGTTTTATGCCTTGATTGTCTCCGTTGCGTCGTGGTCTGCCTGCGGAATCACTGCGATGAGACTCGCCAAAGCAGAGAAGAGCCTTGGCAACCTTGTCGGCTTCTTCGTATGGGGCCCAGTTGTCCTTTACACAGTCGTGATGGACAGGCGGCGACCAAATCGCGGGTACCCGTACTACGAGTAGAACTTCAACACGTCCGAGGGAGGTGGCGCGCATTCACGCGCAGCCGCCTCCCTGGCACTTTTTTATAAGACCTGCCCACTGGGCGGTCTTTTTTAATATCTAGGCTGGTTTAATATCTAGGCTGGGCTTTGCCGGCAGCGTTAAAGTTATCTATTTTTGATTCCACCACTGCTTGTACGGCCTCAATAACCTTCGGCATCAGTTTAACAACAGCGTACTCTGTCTTATTTTCGGCCAGTACTTTTTCCAGAGTTTCGCGGTAAGCCATGCGCATATCGCTATTAATATTTATCTTGCTAACACCAATCTTTACGGCCTCTATAAAATAATGGCCGGGCGTATCGCTGCCGCCGTGCAGGGAAATGTTGCAAGTAATTGCATCGCGAATTCGTTGCAGCAGCTCTAAATCCAGCACTTTTGGCACCGGGTAGTGGCCGTGCAGATTGCCGATGGCGGCTGCAAAAGTATCTATGCCGGTAGCATCAACAAAGGCTTTGGCGCCCTCGGGCGTGGAAAAGGTCTTTTTAATTTCGTCGTAATTAATATTTTCTGTAAATACATTACTGCCGCCGCCAAAATAGTGCGGCTCGGCTTCTACCAGCGCTCCGGTTAGCTTGGCAGCCTCTACTACCTGCTTGGTTTTATCAATAATCTCCCCGTCGGTGGCGTCGTGATTGGCCTGGCTTATGTCTATATGGATAAACTCAAAACCGGCCTCAATACCGGCGACGGCGTCCTCCACCGTGGGGCTGTGGTCTAGGTTTATATAAATCTCCAGGCCGTAGTCGGCTTTATAGTTTTCTACCATGTCGCGGACGTTATCCAGCCCCAGCGCGTCTACTTCGCCCTTGCTAACTTCTACTAGCACTGGCGCATTCTTGGCCTTAGCAGCTTGGGCCACGGCAATTAGCGTTTCTTGGTTGTCTAGATTAAAAGCACCCAGCGCAAAGTGCTCAGCGCGGGCTCTGGCCATGGTATTGCGCGCATTCTGGCAGTTTTGTCTGATTTGTCTAAGTGTTAACGGCATATCCCACCCTGTTTAGTTATTCCTAGTTTACTTCTTGAGCTTAATAATTACCATTATTTTGCAGCGGTGTAAAAAGCGATTTAATGTTTGTGATTGGTGTGGTCCAGAAGTATATGATGAGCCATCAGGGCAATATGGTTGGCCGTTAAGCTAAAATGCTCTAGCAGCTCTTCCGGTTTGCCGCTTTCGCCAAAATGGTCATTCATGCCCATACGCTTGATGGGAGTTGGCAGGTATTCGCCCAAAAGCTCAGCCACAGCGCTGCCCAGCCCGCCATTAATTTGACCCTCTTCAGCCGTCACTACGTGCCGGGTCTTTTGGGCGCTGCGCAAAATGGTTTCTCCGTCCAGCGGTTTTAGGGTTGGCACGTGAACTACATCGGCGTGCACGCCGTCTTTATAGAGGGCGCGAGCCGCCAGCAACGCCTGCGGAGTCATGGTGCCGGTAGCAACAATGGTAACGTCCGTACCTTCATGAATCAGGTAGG
>DATKKU010000003.1:0-12599 GCA_035542755.1 Binatia bacterium
AAAAAACGCACCAGACGCCGCTAAGGCTAACAATCGCGCAAAGGCTAAAACCAGCGGCGGCCCGTGTATAATAGGGGTGTAATTAAGTGAGGAGTGTATATGGGACCAAGAGGACGCCGCGCACGCCGCCGCGGATTAATAGTAGGAGCAGCTGTCGGCTCAGCCGCAGCCAGAAGGGGCGCTGATAACTCGCAGCAGCAGGATGACGCCACCGCACCGGTTTCAGCTGACGACCAAATGGCCCAGCTAGAAAAGCTAGGGCAGCTCAAAAATGACGGCATACTTACTCAAGAAGAGTTTGACGCCAAGAAAAAACAGATTCTTGGCCTTTAGGCCGGCTCAAGTTCCTTAGATAAGTTGCGCGATAGCAGCAACGACAAGATAGCCATGGCGAAGATAAAGAACATGGCTTTCTTTAATGCTTTGATTTGGGCGTTTGCGTAGTCGGAGCTCACAGTTTCGGCACTGGACTGGCTGCCGCCGGCGGCTATAACCATTTGCTGAGCTTGCGCTGGGGATACAATCGGCACACTGGTTTGAGCAGTGGTGGTAATTTGATTTTTAGTATCTTGTGACAAGTTAGGGTTGCTCTGCACACTGCTGGCAAAACCCGACGACAAAGCTAGGATAAATATTGAACCAACCAGTGCCGTACCAAGCGACTGCCCAAAACACTGAAAGGTGCCTTGCAGGCCGCCGACTTCGGAAGTATCTTCTTTATCTACGACTGACATATTACTGTTACCAATTTGCGAGGCCAGCAGGCCAAAGCCGGAGCCGAGTATAAACATGCCAGCCCAGAAAAACCCGCCTTTGAGATTTGGCTCAACCGAACCCATTACCAGTAATGCCCCAAAGCCCATAGACAGCTGCCCAACTCTGGTGATGCGCCGGGTCGCTTTTTTGCCGGACAGTCTTGTGCCAACGGCCGAAAAAAGCACCATACCAATTGACATCGGAATTAGCTTGATGCCGGTCTTCAGCGCGTCGTAGCCCAATATAACTTGCAGGTATACCGGGATGATAAAAAACAGCCCGGCAACGATAAAATACTGGCCTAGTATAACGTTTAAACCACTGCGCAGGGCGGAGATGCTGAGCATGGAAACCTTTAGCAGGGCATCACGTCCGGCCTGCGCCAAAGCCTTTTGGCGGCCATAGAACAGCCATAGAAGCACTACCCCAGCAATTACCAGGTAGGCCACAATGGAAATACCAAGTGGGGCAATTTCGTGGCCGTTGATGTTTGGGACGACCCTTGGTTCTACCCAGCCCCAAGTCTTACTCTGTAAAACTCCAAGCACCAGTAGTCCCATGCCGATGGCCGATAGAAAAACGCTGGGGATATCCAGGTGCGGCTTGGCTACCGACTTTTCGTCGTCAATTTTGTTTGCCACAAGTAGAACGCCGGCCATTATTATGGTCTCTGTTCCAAAGACGTAACGCCACGATAAATAAGTGGTCATAAAACCGCCGATTATTGGACCGACTGCGGCAGCCAGCCCGGTGACGGCGCCAATAATAGAAAAGGCTACAACTCGGTCTTTACCCTTATAATTAACTGCCGTTAGGGACGCGATAGCCGGGATTACCAAGATTGCCCCCAGACCCTCTACCAGCGACCAGCCGAACATCAGCATACCCAGGCTAACACTTAAAGCGGTTATCAGGGAGCCAATACCATAGATTACCGCGCCAATCTTAAAAGCCCGACGCCGGCCCCATATATCGCCCAGTTTGCCGCCGGTCAGCATCAAGGCAGCCATAGTAAGCGTAAAAAAGGTAATGGCCGCCTGCATGCCAGAGATGGTGGTGTCTAAATCCTTAGCAACGGTGGAAATAGAGACGTTCATGACCGTACCGTCCAAAATCATCACAAACTGGCTGACAGCCAAAATTATTAGAACCGTCCACTTCTTCATTTACATTCAGGATACATCAGATGGTGACGACTAACAACGAGTAAAAACAAAAACAAAAAAGACCCCGAAGGGTCTTAATTTGGTGACAGTATTCTCCGAGGAGAAGGCTGTCCCAAAAATAATCATTTCTGGTTATTTCTGGCGCCACCTCACAGTGGCTAAGTACCAATATATTATTTATGGCCCAGCGGGTCAACAATAAAAAGCGGCTGCTTTTGTGAAGAAATGCACAGTCTTGCCACAACTCTTTAGCGGCTGTGGTTAAACTGTGTATGGTCTTGTGGATAGACTTTCAGTTGTCCTTAAGCGTGATAAAATATATTTAAAGCTATGCAAAATAAAAACGGCCGGATTCTTGCTTTAGACTATTTCCGCGGACTTTGTATGCTGGCGGTCGTCATCAACCACTTTATTATATTTGCTAACCCGCTAACCTATTTAGTCGGGGCCGGGCGGCTGTGGACTGGCGCGGCCGAAATGTTTTTTCTGCTGAGCGGCATGACATTTGCCATTGTCAGGGGCAAAAATATTGCCGATATGCGTCTGGTGATTGCCAAAACCTGGAAGCGAGCAGCTAAGTTATACGTAATCAATTTTTTGGTGGTGCTGGCCTCGCTGGCGATTGCTTTTTGGCTAACTGCCAGGGGCGTGGGCTATAACATCCCGGCCAGTTTACCCTCAGACAGCTTCGTCCATATTCTTAGAAACATATTGACTCTACAATACGGCTTTGGCTGGGCCAGTTTTTTGATGTATTACTGTTTATTTTTGCTGGCTGCGCCGTTTGCTCTACGCACCCTATATTCGCGGTGGTGGCCCGCCGTGCCGATAGTTTCGGCAGCTGCTTTTGGGCTTAGTGCTTGGCGCCCGGTTGCCGGCAATGCTTACTTTTACTTCTTGATTTGGCAGGTTTATTTCTTCCTTGGTATGAGTATCGCCCGCTTTAGGCTGGAAATATTGGCCTGGTACCGGGGTCTTAGGCCGGCTGTTGCTAAAGTCATGACTTACGGCATTGTTGCGACCGCAGCCGTAACTCTGGCAGTAAGCGCGCTGCTGAGCTTTAAAACCCAGCAAGTCCTAGCTAAAATTAAGGACCTTGGATGGCTTAACGCTCACTCAGGTAGCATAAATCACTATTTGCAGGCCAACCGGGCAGGGCTGGCCCGGCCCCTGGTGGCAATTTTGGTGTTTACGGCAATATATATTGTTTATCAAAAAAACTGGCGATTTTTGCAGGCTCGCACCGGAAACTTTGTTAACACCATCGGCCGAAACTCTCTGACTGTTTTTGTGGCTCAGGCTTTGACCATACCGCTTATTTCGGCCTTGCCCTGGCCGCACGGTAACATCCTGCTTAACACCGCCCTGACTCTGTATCTACTGGCCTTTATGTGGCTGGTGGCCGAGCGGTCTAACCTCTTTTTGTATGTTCAGGCCTCGGTTGCGAGTTTGCTAGTTAGCCTCCGTAACCTAGCTTACCTAAGCATCACAAACATAAAACACGCCGGGCAAAAAATAATTACCTCTTCGTAAAGGACCTGGTTTATTGGTGGTGGCGTTTTTTGAGTCTGGCGACGTGCAGCTGAGCGGTGCTGTGTGATAAAGCGCGGTGGGCTTCGTGAAGGGCCGAGCGGCTGTCGGCGCTGGCAACAAGCGCTTGAGCTCGCTTGAGTGCGGCCTCGGCTTCCTGCTCGTTGGCTTCTTCAGAGGTAGTTACTTCGTCGCTTAAAAACTTGAGGCTTTTGCCCTCCGTTTCCAGCAGGCCGCCGCTGACAGCAAAGTGCTCCATGTCGCTGTCGCGGTCCGAGGATTTTTTACGGACACTTATGACGCCGCCGGTAACTGAACCGATTAACGGCATATGGTCTTCAAAAACAGCAATCGTGCCGCCCTTTACGGGGATTAGCACCTCGTAAACCTCGCCTTCAAATTTGCTGCCGCCGGCGGATACCAACTGGAAGTGAATCATTTATTTATCTTTAACTTGGTCAATCGTGCCCTTCATGTAAAAGGCTTGTTCGGTCTTATTATCGTGTTTGCCCTCAAGAATTTCCTTGAAGCCTTTGATGGTGTCGGCCAGCGGCACATAGACACCCGGGATGTTGGTAAAGACTTCGCCGACGAAAAACGGCTGAGTCAAAAAGCGCTGAATGCGGCGGGCTCGGGCCACCAGCTTTTTATCTTCTTCAGACAGTTCTTCCATGCCTAAAATTGCAATGATGTCCTGAAGGTCTTTGTAGCGTTGCAGGACGCGCTGAACTTCGCGGGCTACCTGGTAATGATCGTCGCCGATGACTTCGGGGTCCAAAATTGTAGAGCTACTATCCAGCGGGTCAACGGCTGGATATAGGCCAAGTTCGGTCAGTGCACGGCTTAGTACTACTGTGGAGTCCAGGTGAGCAAAGGTAGTGGCCGGAGCTGGGTCGGTTAAGTCGTCGGCTGGCACAAAGACCGCCTGAACGGAGGTAATTGAACCTTTTTTGGTAGAAGTGATGCGCTCCTGCAGGCCGCCCATTTCGGTAGACAGCGTAGGTTGGTAACCAACAGCGCTGGGCAAACGGCCGAGTAGGGCCGAAACTTCTGAGCCGGCTTGGGTAAAGCGGAAGATGTTATCAATAAATAGCAGCACATCGTTGCCCTGGTCTCGGAAACTTTCAGCGATGGCCAGGCCAGTGAGGGCTACGCGCAGACGAGCTCCGGGCGGTTCGTTCATCTGACCAAAGACCAGACTTGTCTTATCCAGCACGCCGGACTCTTTCATCTCGTAGTACAGGTCGTTACCCTCGCGGGTGCGCTCGCCAACGCCGGCAAAGACGGATTTACCCTTATGAAATTTGGCGATGTTGTTAATCAACTCTGTAATAAAGACAGTTTTACCCACGCCAGCACCGCCGAACAGACCAACCTTACCGCCTCTTGTAATAGGCGCAATCAGGTCAATAACTTTAATGCCGGTCTCTAAAATCTCCACTTTAGGATTTTGGTCGGCCAGCGAGGGCGGCTCGCGGTGAATCGGGCCAAGCTTAGCGCCGGTTACAGCCGGTTTGCCATCAATCGGCTCGCCGAAGACGTTAAACATCCGTCCTAGTGTGGCATCGCCAATCGGTACGCTAATTGGTGCACCGGTGTTGGTAACAGAAGCGCTGCGGGCCAGTCCGTCGGTGGGCCCCAGGGCAATAGCCCTAACCACTCGTTTGCTCAGGTGCTGAGCCACTTCCAGCACCAGCGGCTTGCCATTTAGCTGCACGGTTAGTGCGGTATAAATTGCCGGTAGGTTACTCTCAAACTCAACGTCAACTACCACGCCGACAATCTGGATGATTGAACCTGTACCGCCTTTAGTTTTAACTGCCTCTGCCATTATATTCTCCTTATCATGTTGATAGAGCCTCCGCACCGCCGGTAATCTCAGCAATTTCCTGAGTGATGGCTGCCTGCCGGGTGGCGTTGAGCTCTAGCGTTAAACTATCAATTAAATCGGTGGCGTTACGGTTGGCGTTGCCCATGGCTACCATGCGCATGGCGTGCTCGGAAGCGGCTGACTCTATACGAGCCTGAATTAGCTTGGCCTCGGTATATAGTCGGACAGCTTCTTCCACGACGTCCTGCACCTCGGGCTCAAACTCATAAACTGTTTTAGCGGAAGCTTGAGCTTCGTCGGTTGCTGGCTGGACCGGAAACAGCTGGAAGCTGGTAGCCTTTTGAGCCAGTGACGAAATAAACTGGGTGTAAATAATCTTAACTTGCCCGAACTCGCCGCTGGCCAGTCCGCTGGCGATAGTATCCATCAGTGAAGCAAAAACGTTGGCTTCTGGTGTGTCGGCAATATCCTCAAACGTGCCGCGAAGCTCAAGGCCGTCTAAGTGCGAGAAAAAGCGTGAACCTTTGCGCCCAAAAACTACAACCTGTGGCTTGGTTTTTTCGGCCTGAAAGGATGAGATTGCCAAGTTAAAGACGTTGGAGTTAAAAGCGCCGGCCTGGCCGCGGTCCGAAGTGACTATTACGTATAGGGTTGGTCCGCTGCTCGCGGGCGCAAAGTAGGGCAGGGAGTGAACCTCCGGGTTGGCGGCAACCCGCTGCATAATTTGCTCGGCCATCTCGCCGTAAGTTCGAACGCCGTTAACGGCCGCAACGACCCGGCGCATGCGGCTGGCGGCCACAACTTCAAGAGCTTTAGTAATCTGCTTGGCGTTACGTACCGAGCGGATGCGTCGTTGGAGGGTTCTGGTCTGGGCCATAGTCTATTTACGCCTTTTTGCCTTTTGCTTTAGACTTGGGCTTATCGTCGGTGGTCGGAGCGGGTGTTGCTTCTAGGGCGGGCTTGGTCGCCGTGGTGCTTTTGTACTGCTTAGCAATCGCGGCGGCTGCAGCCACAATGTCTTTTTTGGTAGCATCATCAACTTTCTCACCCTTTTGCAGCTTCTCAATAAGCGCCTTGTGTTTTTGGGTCAGCGTGGCCAGCAGGCCGTCTTGAGCAGCTTTAACTTTATCCAGCGGGACTCCGTCAAAAGCTCCCTCGGTTCCGGCCACAATCGTGACCACTTGCTGCCATACCGATAGCGGCGAATACTGCGGCTGTTTGAGGAGTTCGGTGAGCAGCACGCCGCGGGTCAGGCGAGCCTGAGTATCGGCATCAAGGTCGCTAGAAAACTGTGAAAAGGCTGCCAGCTCGCGGTACTGGGCTAGGTCTAGGCGCAGGCTACCGGCCACCGAGCGGATGGCTGCCGGCTGGGCGGCGCCACCAACGCGCGATACCGACAGACCTACCGAAATAGCCGGGCGGATACCCTGGTAAAACAGGTCGGTTTCCAGATATATCTGGCCGTCGGTAATAGAAATGACGTTGGTAGGAATGTAGGCGCTAACGTCGCCGGCCTGGGTTTCAATGATGGGTAAAGCCGTTAGGCTGCCGGCGCCGAGAGCATCCGAAAGTTTTGCGGAGCGCTCCAGCAGGCGGGAGTGCAGGTAAAAGACGTCGCCCGGATAGGCCTCGCGTCCCGGTGGGCGGCGCAGCAGCAGGCTCATTTGGCGGTAAGCCGTGGCGTGCTTACTTAGGTCGTCGTAGATAATCAGGGCGTGGCGCTTGTTGTCGCGGAACCACTCGCCCATGGCCGCGCCGGCGTAAGGTGCCAGATATTGCAGGCTGGCCGGGTCGCTGGCGCTGGTAGAGACAATAATGGTCTGGTCCATGACGCCTTCGCGCTTTAGGCGCTCTATCAGCCTCGCAACACGGGAATTTTTCTGGCCGATGGCTACATAAATATTGATAACATCGGTCTTTTGCTTGGCCTGGTTAATCATAGTATCTATAGCAATGGCCGTTTTACCAGTCTGGCGGTCGCCAATAATCAGCTCGCGCTGACCACGGCCAATGGGAACCATAGCGTCAATCGCTGTAATACCGGTCAGCAGTGGCTCGTGCACACTCTTTCGTTCAATTACACCCGGAGCTGGGTGCTCTACCGCGCCGCGGGCTTTGGTTTTGATTTCGGCCTTGCCGTCCAGCGGCCGGCCAAGTGGGTCGACTACTCGGCCAACTAATTCTGGTCCAACGGGAACAGATAAGACCTCGCCGGAAAGGCGTACTTTGGCACCAGCCCGGACTTCTTCGTCTTCGCCCAGAAGCACGGCACCGATTTCGTCTTCCAGTAGGTTTAGGGCAAAGGCCGTTACCTTGCCGTGGGTGCCTTCAATCTCAATCATTTCGGCATAGCCGCAGTCGCGCAGGCCATATATCCAGGCCACGCCGTCACCAACTCTGGTAACCACGCCGCTTGAACGTTCCTGACCGGTTGAAGCCAAGTCGGCAATCGCCTTTTTAACTTCGTCGGCTAAGCCTTTAACTTCTGTCTCTAAATTCGCCATCAAAACGCCTCCCTAAGTTGATCTAATTTTCGTGATACGGTTCCGTCCCAAACTCGGCCAGCAGTCTCTACTCTAAGGCCGCCGATAACGGACTTGTCCACTGTATTTGCAAGTAGAACTTGCTCAACACCAGTGGCTTTCTTAATCTCAGTCTTTAAAGCGGCTTCCAGTTGGGGTGATAGAGGCGTAGAGCTAGTGACTTGCGCCGAACTTAATTTTTGACGCTGCTCTAGCTCCCAGGCAATGTCTCCCAGCAGTAAATCTGCCTGAGCCGCCTGGCCACTTTCAATAAGCTGGGCCGATAATTGTTTAGCCACAAGCTTGGCCGAGCGGCCGGCAATTAACTGGTCTGCAGCGTAGCGGGCTAAGGCCCGGCGGGATATTTTACTCATCCCGTTAGAACCTCAAAGAAGGTTAAATGCTTATCCGAACGTCCAACCATGCACAACTGTTCAGCCGTCCACTGTGGTGTGGAAGTTAAGTGAGTTCTAACGGGACTCATCGGGCTACCCCTTTTATAACGCGCTCAATCAGCGACATGTCGTTTTTGGCGTCCAGCTTTTCTTCTATAACTTTTTCGCTGACGTCGGCTACAAGAACTGCCAGCTCCTTGCGCAGTTCTTGGCGCAGCTTGTCGCGTTCTTGCCCCAGGCGGGCCTCAGCATCTTTGACGATTAGCTCGGCTCGGGCAGCGGCGGCGTTCTCGGCATCATTAATAGCTTGCTTGGCGGCCTTTTTGGCTTCGGCTAGGGCTTCGTCGGCCTGATTCCTTGCCTTGTCTAGTATTTCTTCAGAGCGGGCCGCTGCTTTAGCCAGAGTTTCTTCAGTTTGCTTGGCGTGCTCCAAACTTTGCTCCAAAGTTTTGCGGCGGTCATCAATCGTTTTTACCAGCGGTGGCAGCGCCCAGCGCTTAAGCACGTAAAGCACAATTACAAAGGTCACCAGCTGGAAAACAAACTCCTTAAGATTGATGTTAAAAGCACCAATCCCGCTGGAACTACCGTCTGCAAATTGTGGAACTAGGTATAGCAACTAGACGTTCTCCTCTTAGGACGTAGTAAAAAGTATTAATAGTACAAAGGCTAGTACCGCATCAACCAGACCAATCATGATGAAGGCCGTGGATAAAATCTGACCCCTAATTTCTGGGTTGCGGCCAACGGCGCCGACAACGGCAGCTCCGATTAAGCCAACACCAATGGCCGGACCAATGGCACCTAGTCCGATGGTCAGACCTTTGATTAATGACGGATCTACATGTTCCATAACTTTTTGCTCCTTTAACTTACTTTCTTAAACTATCAATTAACTTACTCATTAACTCTCCGCAGCCGCCGGGGCGGCATGGTTATTGTGCTCCTCCTCGTGCGAGGTAGCTCCCATCACCAAATACGTGGATGTTAATATCATAAACAAATACGCCTGCACAAGCGAGAAGAAAATCTCCAAAAACATAATTGGCACGCTGGCCGCCCAACCGAAGTTACCAGCCAGCTGTAAAATGGCCGACAGCAGGGCCTCGCCGCCGTAAATAACTCCAAAAAGCCTCAGCGACAAGGTGACCAGCCGCAGCAGTTCGCTAAAGATTTCGTTTAAGCCGATAAATATATTGCCGGGCTTCCACCACTTTTTAGTGAAGTAATAATGAAAGCGTCCGCCAAAGCCCAGCTCCTGAAAAGCATAAATTTGGACAATCGTTAGGCTTAAAACGGCTAGCGCCAAAGTGGAGTTAAGGTCGGTGGTAAACGATCTAAAAAGCGGCACATTCTCGCCGCCGGTGTGCAGCGTTATGGTCTCTACGCCCGGCAGCAGGCCGCTAAAATTGGAGGCCAAGATAAATATAAATAAGGTTAGCAGCAGCGGGAAAAAGCGCTTGGCCTTTTGCCTATCACCAAACGATTCGGTGACAATTCCAAGTATTAGTTCAACCAGGCCCTCCACCCAGTAGGCAAATTTACTTTTAGGCCAGGTTTGGCTGGCCCGGGCGGCTATCAAAAAAAACGTTACTACAAAGATGGCGGTTAGAACTCCGGTAAGCATGCTGTTAGTTACCGGCAGCGGGCCAACGTTAAAAAGTCGCTCCGGTGCCAGCGGCGCCGTAACAATTGAAAAAACGGACATCATAAACAGACCACCCCCACGCTAGCAGGTACGGCTGGCCGCCTTAGGCGGCTGGTCGCAGATGTCCACTCACAAAACATTTTTATTATTGTATCAGTTTTACGCGCGGCTTTCCAGATTAAGTTAGAGGTATTTTGCCCCAGGTTTTATATAATTAGGTTTAGCAGATGGATAAAATGACCAAAGCCACACCGACCATAATAGTGATTTTTGGTGTGACCGGTGACTTATCACATCGTTACCTTTTGCCAGCTCTAGCGGCCATTTGTGAAGCCGGTCAGCTGCCGCCAGATTTTAAAATTTTAGGGCTGTCGCGCCGGGCCATAAAAAATGAGGACGTATTTAGGGCCGGCGAAAAGGTGCTGGCCGCTCACAGCCAAGTTTTTCAGATGGATTTAGCCGACGCCGAGGCCTATAAATCTTTGGCCGATAAGCTGGACGAGCTATCAGGCGCTATGAGCAAAAAACCGCAGATAATTTTTTATCTGGCGGTGCCGCCGGCTGGAGTGCTGCAAATTATCAGCAGCCTGGGCCGGGCCGGCCTAAACCAGCCGCGCTTTAAACTGCTGCTAGAAAAGCCCTTCGGCACCGACCTATACTCGGCGCGCGAGCTAATCGGCGAGACGGCCAAGTATTTTTCAGAAGACCAAGTCTATAGGATTGACCACTATCTGGCTAAGGAAATGGCCCAAAACATCACGGTCTTTTTGGGCAGCAACAGCATCATTCAGGGCGTTTGGAGCCGGCATTTTATAGAGAGCATAGACATTATCGTCGCCGAGAAAATTGATATTGAGGGCCGCGCCCCATTTTACGAGGCCACCGGGGCCCTGCGCGATGTTGGCCAAAGTCATTTGCTGCAGCTGGCGGCCCTAACCTTAATGGAACCGTGCAGCGACATTTTTGATTTTGAGGAAATCCCGCGCCGCCGGCTGGCGGCTCTGGCGCAGCTTATGCCGCCAGCCGCCGACAAATTCTCGCAGCTTGTTCGCAGAGCTCAATATAAGGGCTATGACGCCGAGGTCAAAAATTCCGGCACCAAAACCGAAACTTTTTTTGACATAACTCTAAGCTCGCAGGACCCGCGCTGGGAGGGCGTGCCAATTCGCTTGGTTAGCGGCAAGGCGCTGGATAAAAAGCTGACAGAAATTAGGGTTAAGTTTAAGCGGATGCAGGACTCGGCGGACTTGTTGGTACTGCGGATTCAGCCAAAAGAAGGCATGGAGCTATACCTATGGGTCAAAGAGCCTGGTTACGAGCGCAAGCTAAAACGCTTGCCGCTTAGTTTTGACTACGGTCAGCACTTTGGCCGCCTGCCGGATGCCTACGAGCAGGTGCTGTTGGACGCTATGAAGTCTAACCATAGTTTGTTTGCAAGCTCGGCCGAAGTTTTGGAAAGCTGGAGAGTTTTGCAGCCAATTTTAGAGCACTGGGGCATGGATAGCAGCGACCTAAAAGCCTATAAAAAAGGCAGCCAGCTAGAACAGGTCGCGGGCGATAAGGTATAATAGATAGTAATGTCACAATCCGTGATCGTCGCTGAGAACGTCGTAAAAAAATTCGACGAAGTGGTAGCCGTTGATGGCATCAGCTTTGATGTTAAGGCCGGTGAGATTTTTGCATTCCTGGGTCCCAACGGCGCTGGCAAGAGTACAACCATCAGCATGCTAACAACCATGCTGCGGCCCACCAGCGGGCGCTTGCTGCTAAATGGTCACGACGTAACGAAAGAACAAGCCTCGGCCCGCCGGTCGTTTGGAATTGTTTTTCAGGACCCGGCACTTGAGGAAGAATTGACGGCTTACGAGAACATGAAAGTCCACGCCGTACTTTATTCTATTCCTAAAAAAGAGCAGGCCCCGAGAATTGAAGAGCTTTTAAAACTGGTAGATTTGTGGGAGCGCCGCGACAGCTATGTTAAGACTTATTCCGGTGGAATGCGTCGGCGGCTGGAGATTGCCCGTGGCCTAATGCACCACCCCAAAATTTTATTTTTAGACGAGCCAACACTGGGGCTAGACACTCAGACCCGCAATCTGCTTTGGGAATATGTAGAAAAGCTCAACAAAAAAGAGGGCATGACGATTTTCTTTACCACTCACTATCTGGACGAGGCCGAGGCTGTTGCTCAGCGGATTGCCATTATTGACCACGGAAAGATAATTGCTACCGGTACCGCCAAGCAGCTGGCGACTCAGACCAAGACCAAAAGCCTAGAAGATGCGTATCTGGAGTTAACCGGCAAAACGGTGCGCGACGAAACCAGTCTCAAAAACGACGGTCTAAACGTCCGTGGGGCAATGCAGCGGCAGAGGTTGCGCTAGTGGATTTCGTTATGGCTAAGTATTTGATTAACGATAAAATCTGTCGTCTCGCTGGCGGAGAGGCGGAGCTCTAACGGGATGGATGTAATCTTTATTCTTTGGCTGCGCCAAATGAAGCGTTACGTGCGCAGCCGCTCACGCGTAGCTGGCGCCATTGGCCAGCCCATCCTATTTTTGCTGGCGCTAGGTTACGGCATCGGCTCGGTTTATAAGCGCGCCGGCGAGGGTAACTACATAGAGTTTTTGGTACCCGGAATTATTGTGCAGACCTTGCTGTTTTCCGGAGTTTTTTGGGGCATTCAGATTCTATTTGATAAACGCTTTGGCTTTCTAAAAGAAATGCTAGTGGCGCCGGTTAGCCGGCTTA
>DATKKU010000004.1:0-3475 GCA_035542755.1 Binatia bacterium
TCAGAGCGTTTTCGTTTGTTTTTAAGCGGGCCAAGCCGAGCGCCCTAGCGGTTGAACGTGCGTTTGGCCGCGAACTTAAAAACTGCTCTCAAACTTCTGTTTCTCAGATGCCGAATTAAAACCGACTGCACCCAAAATCCCCCCTTGAGCGTATAATTCATTCTAAGATGAAAAAATTTGGGATTGTTCAAGCTATTTATTACGACCCAAAAATGGGTCCAGAGCATGGTACTGATGTTACTTCAGAGCTTTCGGCTCAAATAGCGCACGGAAGATTATTCTATAATGGGATTTATAATTTTATACTTCCTGACAACTTCAAAAGAATCCCTAAGAAATTAAAGATAGTAATTGAGTTCAGTGGTAAGCAACATACCAAATATTACAATGAGAATGAGAAAATTGACTTGCCTTCAGATTTGGGTATAGAAAGTCAGAAATGGTGGGAAACAAGTTGGGTGCAAGTAATTCTTGTTCTAGGTGCTATTGCTGGCATAATTGGATTGATAGTAATACTTAGATAAGAATAGTCCATATGATAGACGATTCACAACCACCGGAGATTCAAGAAGGCCTCAGGATAATTAGAAACTTTTACGGTTTCGATAGGCCTGGTGATGATCAATATTTAATGAAAACTTCATTTAGAGAAGATGCCTACCGAATGGTCGTTATAGAGCTTCACTTAGCAATAGAAGATGTTCTCAAATACCATCTTTATCAAGTCATTGCCCAAAAAAGGACATTTAATGCCAAGCAAAACAAAAAATACATCAAGGATATGAGTTTTAAAAATATGATAGATTTGTGCGCTAGACTAGGAATCATCCCGAAAAAAACATACAAAGATCTACGAGAGCTAAATAGTGTGCGTAATGAATGTGCGCACAGTTGGCTACTAGGTACTTGGAGAGTTGCTAGAATAGCCGGAACACGCAAAAGACGTTATGCTGTAGAATTTTATGGAAAGAATTTACTTACTCCAAAAGTGTTAGAGGATGAGTTCCTGCCACTCTATTCGAAAATATATCTTAAATATATTTAGGCATTTACCCTTCTGTTGCGTTCGGGCATCGGCTCAAACAGAAGGCTGAGTGTAGCCAAAAAGATGACGGCCAAACGCATGTCTGACCGAAGGGAGATCGGCTTGGCCCACTTTTTGGCAAGCGAAGCCGCTCTGCTTTGAACGCAGCCCGGAGTTTGGCACCACCTTTGCGGCCAAAGGTGGTAAAATTTGCCTACTTTCCTAAAGCAGCCCTATTCACCCGCTGAGCGATAAGCCAGCTCGGGCTCTTTGGTTTTGATATTTTTCTTGGCGGTAACCGTAACCACGTCGCCCTTATGATAACTTTCGTCCAGCATACCGG
This sequence comes from Binatia bacterium, assembly GCA_035542755.1. GTDB lineage: Bacteria > Patescibacteriota > Saccharimonadia > Saccharimonadales > UBA10212 > RYN-425. The sequence continues at coordinate 1,368 of DATKKU010000004.1, forward strand.
CGGCAATGGCGTCTTCCAAAGTTTCTTGAAGCAGGCGGCGCATTGGTCGGGCGCCGTTGAGCGCATCATAACCTTGCTCTAGCAGGTACTGCTTGGCGGCCTTATCAACATCTAGGCCAATGCCCTTTTTGACTAAGCGGTTCCTGAGGTCTTCTAACTGCAGGTCTAAAATCTTTAGCGCGTTATTTTTGGTTAGAGCTCTAAAGACAATTACTTTATCTAGGCGGTTAAGTAGTTCTGGGCGCATCATTTTTTTGAGTTCGTCGCTAACTTTGTCTTTGTTAGCCTGGTGGAGTTCCTCAAGGTTATCTAAATCGGTTGGCCGCGAGGCGCTAAAGCCAAAGCTAGCCTCTTTTTGCAGCTTTTCGGCGCCAATGTTGCTGGTCATTATGATAATGGCGTTAGTAAAATCAATTTTGCGGCCTTTGGCGTCACTAAGTACGCCGTCTTCTAAAATCTGCAGTAGCATATTAAAGACATCGGGATGGGCCTTTTCAATCTCGTCAAACAGCACTACGCTATATGGCTGACGACGAATTTTATCAGTTAGCTGACCGCCGTCGTCGTAACCAACGTAGCCGGCCGGCGCACCAACCAGACGGGCAACGGTGTGGTGCTCGCCAAATTCGCTCATGTCTATTTTGACTAGAGCGTTCTCGCTGCCAAAAAACTCGCGGGCCAGAACTCGGGCCAGCTCGGTCTTGCCAACGCCGGTTGGGCCCAGAAATACGAAAGAGCCAATTGGACGAGCCTCGCTAGCAATACCAGAGCGGCTGCGGCGCACGGCGCGGGCTACAGTGGCCACGGCCTCGTCTTGGCCAATAATGTATTTACTTAGGCTTTTTTCCAGATTAACTAGATACTTAGCCTCGCTTTTAATAACTTTGGTTACCGGCACACCGGTCATGCGGGCGACGGTTTCGGCCACGTCGTCGCTAGTTAGAATAATTGGCTTGTCGGTACGGTGCTTGGCCTCAAGTTCTTTAATCTGCTCTGACAACTTGCTGGCGGCCTGCTTTTGCTGAGCGGCCTTTTCGTAGTCCTCGTTATCTACGGCATCTTCAATGCGGGTGTTGACTAGCTTTAGCTCTTTTTGCAAATTGCGCATTTCTGGCGGAGTTTTGCCCTTGTTTACACGCAGATATGCCGAAGTCTCGTCCAGTAAATCAATAGCTTTGTCGGGCATGTAGCGGTCGTTAATATAACGGCGGGCAAATTGGACCGTGTCAACCAACACATCGTCGCTGACTTTTACGCCGTGAAACTGCTCGTAGTGTTTGCGCAGGCCTTTTAGAATAGCGACAGTTTCCGGCACGGTAGCCTCTGGAACCTGAACCGGCTGGAAGCGGCGCTCCAGTGCGGCGTCCTTCTCAATATAGCGGGTGTACTCATCGGTGGTGGTAGCGCCAATCATGCGGATTTTACCGCGGGCTAAGGACGGCTTTAGCATATTGCCAGCGTCCATAGACCCTTCTGCGGCGCCGGCGCCAACGATTAGGTGCAGCTCATCAATAAACACAATTATGCTCTTGTCTTTTTCTAGCTCTACGATAATTTTCTTCAGGCGCTCTTCAAACTCGCCGCGGTATTTAGTGCCGGCAATCATGCCCGCCAAATCTAGGGTTATTATTCGTTTATCAAGTAGGCTGTCCGGCACTTCTTCCGAAACTATGCGCTGGGCAATGCCTTCGGCAATAGCTGTTTTGCCAACACCCGGCTCGCCGATAAGTACCGGGTTATTTTTGGTGCGGCGGTTAAGGATGGTAATTAGGCGCTTAATTTGCGGCTCGCGCCCGACTACCGGGTCTAATTTACCTTCGCGGGCCAGCTCGGTTAGATCTGTGCCGTAAAATTCCAGGGCGGATTTTTTGCCGCCTTTGCTGCGGTTGGCGCCGGCTGGCGACTTGCCGGTGTCCTCGTACTGCTGACGGCTTAAAAATTGCTCCACTTCGTTAGATAAAACATCGACATCAATGTTCATGTCGCGCAGCAAGGTGGTTGCCCGGGCATTTTTTTGGCTTAGGATGCTATATAAAATGTGCTCCGTACCGCAGTAATCTTGATTAAATTCCTGGGCAATCTCCCAAGCCATTTTAAGAGTTAGTTTA
>DATKKU010000005.1:0-18324 GCA_035542755.1 Binatia bacterium
AGTCCCAGCCGGGTTGAAGTCCAGATTGGCGACCATCTGCAGCTTTACAGCCGCGAGACCAAAACCAGAACCCTGTAAAACGCCTATTGACATTGGTCGTACCCGTGTTAGCATGAGGGTGTTACTTCAAAAACAAAAAAAATGAGCCATTTTGAACAAGGTCCCTTTGACCAAAATAACTATACGACGTATGAGCCTGTTAAGACTGCCGAAGGCGAACAGCTTAAGGCTTCAAATCCAGAGACCGGTTTATCCAGGCTGGTTACTCACGACGAACTTTTAACGGCTTACGGCAAGGATCCCAACGACAAGGCCCCTGAAGTAGCGGCTAATTATAAGATTCAAGGTTCGGAGGATAAAGTCCCGGTGACGGTAACCGGGAGCTACGGGCTAGGGGCTGACGGCCAAGAGCGTATGAAGATTAAGGGTAGCAGCGCTGAGATTCCCAGAAACGAGCTGGAGTGGACTAAGTCTAAGCAGGAACTGCTTAGGGATAAAAATATAGACCCCAGAGTTATTCTGGCTATCAAAAAATCGGTCGACGAGAGAATGTCTGGATGGGGCAAGGAGGTCGCTACTGACTCATCCAGAAAAATTGCCGGTATGTACGAAATAGCTGCCTATTTAAATGCTCAGGGTGTAGGCGTCCAAGAAAACGGCGACTTTGTGCCCGAAGGTATGCAGCTAATGAGCGCCATGACTACCATGTTAGAGCTGCCAGACTTTGCCCTAGAGCGACTAAGTTCTAATGAGGTGGGTAACCTAGAACCCTATAACCCCGCCGAAGATCCCAAGTACGTTGCAGCTATTGAGAAACTGGATAAATTTATAGGTGAGCGCAATGCGGCTAATTTGCGCAAGCTACGCGGTGAACCGGAGCCCAAGCAAGAGAAAAAGCAAGAAGAAAAGCCTAAACCGGCAGTGCGTACCGAGAGTGACCCAACAAGGGCCTCTGTCATAGGCACCACGTTAAACGAGGCTCAGCCAGAAAGCCCGGCAGGCCCGGCCGAAGACGTTGCCAACGCCACGGAAGCTCCACCGGCCAACGCCACTACGGACGCTGAAGCTGCGGTCGCGGCTACAGACCAAGAGACTCCGGACGCCGATGCTGAAGGGGTCGCCGAAGCTGTAACCGGCACCGTAACTCCTGAAGAATCATCAACGGATGCCGATGAAGAACGATACGAAATAGGTCAGCAGGTCCGCATATTCTCCATTTATAAGCTAGGCTTTCGACAAGATGGCAGAGTAGCATCAGGACCTTATGAAAAGGGCGGAAGGACGTATATCAAAGTATATGAGGCATCCGGTGGTACGATTATGACTAAAGAGGTGGAAAAGGGTACCCTGGATGCCTGGCAGGTCATTCCTCGCAACGACCAGCCACCTAAGAACCTTAGTCAGGCACTGACTCGTTTACGAGAGGCCTACGCTTCGGCTCGCAGCATATCGGGGGCGGTGATAGACAGAACTACGACACCCATAAATAGCGCGGCAGAGTCATTAAAAAGCAAAGCTAGCGACACCAAAGAGAGCCTTAGACGAAGAAGAATCCTTGGGAGATATGGCGTGGGCGTGGTTGCCGCCGCCGCTAACCTTTTTGGCCCCTCGCCTGAAGTAGTTCCAAGCCCACCCGAGCTAAATCCAGATGAAAATAAACCAGAAAGCTTATGATAAAATTAAGGCAAAGAGGGCAACTTTAGATGTTTCAATTAGATGACAATCTGCTTCGCGAACTGGGGCTTGGCGACCTGCCAGCCGATGAAAAAAACAAGATGTTGGCGCACATTTATGAAACCCTTGAACTAAGGGTTGGTATGCGTCTGGCCGAAAAAATGACCGATGCTCAGCTGGATGAGTTTGAGGCTTTTATTGACCGCAACGACGAGCCCGGTGCTCTACGCTGGCTGGAAACCAACTTTCCTAACTATAAAGACACGGTGGCTGAAGAACTGACTAAACTTAAAGACGAAATCAAGGCTCAGGCTCCGGAAATTATGAAAGCTACCTTGTCTCAACAGGCCAACCAAACCAGTCCAGCTTTGGACAATCCGCAGCCCCAAAACCCTAGTTAGTTCTCGCCGTAACCTCTTAAAAAGTCAGCTCCGCTGATACTTCGGCCGCTGGGCGCTATTAGCTCCAGTATCTCTAGCCAGCCAGGGTTACAGCCGACCACCAGGCTACCATTCTGTTTATCGTCAGCAACTCTGGCGCGGGTAATGATGACATCTTTATCGTGTAGTTTAGTTCTGCTTCTGGGGTAGCCTAAGAAGGCCCTGATTTTCCGCTCAATAGTTACGGCCGGTTCGCTCCAGTCAACCAATCCGTCCTGCTTGCTCAAGAGATTGCAATAGGTGGCCGCGGAATTGTCCTGAGGCTTGGGCTCCAGATTGCCGCTTAGTATGTCGGGCAGCTTATCAACCAATAGTTCTGAGCCAATTTTAGACAAAAAGGCTGACAAAGACAGGCGATTGGCGTCGGGTAATATATCAACAACCTTTTGGACGTAAATTGGCCCCTCGTCCATGCCGCTGGTTAGTTTTATGAGTGAAACACCAGTCTTTTCGTCGCCGTTCAAAATAGCCGTTTCTATGGGTGACGGGCCGCGGTACTTTGGTAGCAGGGAAGGGTGCAGGTTAATAATTCCGCCGGCAAATATACCTAGGGTGCTGCTTGGAATAATTTTGCCGTAGGCCACCAAGACAGCATAATCAACCTCCAAAGAGGCCAGCTGCTCATTAATATCAGCCACTTTCTCCGGTTGAAAAAGCCTGATATCAGCCTGCTGGGCAAGTTGCTTGACCTTTGAAAGGGATAATTTTTGACCGCGACCGGCTTTAGCATCCGGTTTGGTAACAACTGCAGCTATTTCGTATTCGCCGTCCAAAAGAGCCCTAAGGCTGGTAGCGCTAAAGTCCTCAGTCCCGAAGAATATCAGCTTTTTTGACATCTTTATAATCTAAGCTTTCCAGCTTTCCCTCATCCGTTAATTTATAAAATGCATCAGGCTTAGACTTAATATGGTCAACAAACATAATGCCTTTGGTGTGGTCAACCTCGTGCTGGAAAACCCGAGCCAAAAAACCCTCGGCCTTGATTCTGACTTCACGACCTTGTTCGTCCAGCGCCCGTAACCGAACTTTGGTGTAGCGGGGGACTTTGCCGTACACATCCCTAACGCTTAGGCAGCCCTCAAAGTCCTCCTCAAGTTTGCCCCCCAGCTTAGTTATCTCCGGATTTATAAAGACGCTGAAAGTTTTATCGTCCTTATTATCAAAGTCATTTCGGATGATGATAACTCTGTAGGGTTTGGCAATTTGGATACCTGCCAGAGCCACACCGACCTCGTGTTCGCGGCTTTCTTCCCAGTCCACGGTAGCCGCTTTCATGTCATCAATCAGAGCTTTGACCTCGGGGGTCAAAACCTTAACCCGCGCAGACCTGGTTCTTAGCTGCGGGTTAGGTAAAACGATAATTTGGTCCTTTGCTGACATAACTGAGGGTTAGTATAAACTACCTCTGTTCGGCCGCCAACTCGCAGGGAGCAGCATTTTTATAGAAGGTCCTTCGGATCTAGGTCAATTGACCAGCCAGACGGCACCAGGCTGATTATATCCAGTAAGTCATTGCGTCTTTTTGCTTTGACAACCAGCTGCCAATAGAAGTAGTTTCCGCGCCGACCATAAAAACTGGGGGCTGGGCCAATTATCTCTACCGGTAATCTTTTATCGGCCATAGTTCTCTTAAGCTTATCGGCAGCCTGTTTGGCGCCAGCAGAAGTAGTCCGTTTGCAGACTAGCTTTAGTAGGTAGCAATAAGGTGGGAACAGATATCTTTGCCGCTCGGCCGATATTTTTTCATAAAACGTCTGGTAGTCTTTGGAACTTGCTGAGTTTATAAGCCAACTGTCAGGTTCGTAGGCTTGGATAACAACTTTGTTGCCGCTGTGGCCGCGCCCTACACGTCCGATTACTTGGTAGAGTAGCTGAAAAGCTCGCTCCTCGGCCGTAAAATCTGGCAGGCTAAGTGATGTCTCGGCAGATATAATCCCTACTAGTGACAATTTGGGCAAATCCAGACCCTTTGCCAGCTGTTGAGTGCCAACCAGTATGTCTACATTACCCTTATAAAGCTCTTCGTATACCTCGTTAAGCCTTTCGCCGCTAATGCTGTCACTATCAAAGCGGCCAACTTTGGCCCCGGGGAATAGCTTCTCAATTATTTCAACCAGAGCCTTGGTGCCTATGCTCTTATAAATTACGTCAACCTTACCGCAGTTTGGACAAGCCGAGGGCGGCGATTGCTTAAAGCCACAGGTATGACAACGGGCCTCATGGCTATCGGCGTGGTAGACCAATGGTATGTCGCAGTTTGGACAAGCCAAATGCCAGCCACAGTTTTCGCACAGTATCAGCCTGGCCGAACCCCTGCGGTTGTAATAAATCATGACTTGCTGCTGTCGTTTTAACGTTGTAGTAATGTCATCAATCAACTGGTCACTAATGTATCTATTGCGCCTAAAATTAGCTCTATCGCGCTGGTCAATGACCTTTACATCCACATTTGATATTCGCTCAGTCTTAGCCTGCATGCGCATTCTAACGATTGCGTCCTTTTGCATGGCTAGGTAATAGTCAGAAACGCTGGGCGTAGCACTTCCCAAAACAACTCTAGAGGAGGTTAGTAGCCCCAGCTGGCTAGCTACTCTTATAGTGTTGTACCTTGGCGCTGATTCCTGCTTGTAAGCTGGTTCGTGCGCCTCGTCCACTACGATTAAACCAGGCCTTGCGACCGGTGTAAAAAGTGCCGAGCGCGGCCCAATAACCAGCATCGGTTCATCGGCTTCTAAGATTTCAAACCAGATTTTCTTTCTCTGAGCGACTGTTAGTTGTGAATGCATTATATATATAGGGGCTGATATTTTCTGGCCAGCAACCGCTTCAAGCTGCGAGGTTAAGGCAATCTCGGGAGTTAGAATAATTGCCGAGCGGCCGTTACTAATGACCTGCTTAGCAAGCTCCAGATAAACCCTAGTCTTGCCGCTGCCAGTGTCGCCGTGCAGCAGTACGGTGGTGCCAGGGCTGGCCTTGATAGACTCTATGGCTGTCTTTTGCTCGGCGGTCAAAGGGGAATCTAGGTCCAGGCTGGCTTTTTGGGGCGCAAACACCTTACCGCTCGCCGAACCACGCTTGACTGTAGCTACAGACGGAGCAAACTGTCTCAGTGCTTCCCCTAGGGTTGCTCCGTAGTAGTCCTTTAACCACCGTGCCAGTTCTATACAATGATTCGGCAACGGCTTGTCGCTAAGTAAGCCCTTTATCTGCTTTACTTCAAAGTCTGGTTTGGGTACCTTGCCAAGTACAAAGCCTGTTACCAAGCGATTTCTCAGATGCATAGACACCACACTTAATCTGGGCAAACTGTCGCTATATCCGTAGATTAAGGGAGTGCTGCCATGATAAAAGCTGTCCGCAACTAAGACCTCGTAGTAATGCATATCATCATTATAATGACTAAATGCTGGCAAAGTGTTGCAAAGATTGCACCATTTGCGCTATACTTTACGTTGTTTGAATAACAATAGAGGTGCTAATGCTTGATACGTTTATCACGTCGAGGGTTCGGAGAAAAATCATAGTTGTCTATGCTAAGTATCCTGATTTTAGAACGCATGTCAGAGGACTGGCCAAGCTTATAAAAGAGGACGCTGGCAATATTCAGCGCGAGTTAAAGCGCCTGGAAAAGATAGGCTTTTTAATAAGTGAGCGCCAGGGCAACACCAAGATTTATTACACCAACAAGCACTTCCCAATCTTTAAAGAACTGCAGAGCATAGTTTTAAAGTCACAACGCGCCACCCAAAAGCGCTCCCAAAGTTTATAAACGTACTCAGCTGAACAGATCGCACCTAACACTTTACAGATAGGCTAATTTTGCGTACAATAGCCCGGTAATGATTCAGGTTACCAAGAAAGATTCCAAAGAGTCTGTAGAAAATTTGCTGCGCCGCTTTAACCGCAAGGTTCAACAGTCCGGCGTTTTAGCTATTGCCAAGCAAAATCAGTATTTTGAAAAGCCACTTAGTCGTCGGGATAGGCGGTCCAAGGCTATTGTTCGTCAGGAACGAAAAGCAGCTAAGGTTCAAAAACTTAAACTAGGACGCTAAGGGCAGTGCAGGGGCAAATTGAGAAAGATCTCAAAACTGCCTTACTCAGCGGCGATAAAATTAAAGTAGAGACGCTGAAAGGTCTGAAGAGCTCCTTCCAGTACGAGGCCGTTGCCAAATCCGTAAAACTTGACCAGCTTACCGACGAACAAATGCAAGCTGTCATGTCCCGTGAGTCTAAAAAGCGCCAAGAAGCTGCTGAACTTTATAAAAATGCCGGCGAAACAGAGCGCGCCGAAAAAGAACTTAGTGAAAAAGCCATAATAGATAAGTATTTACCCGAGCCGGTAGACGAGGCAGCTGTTAGAGAAGCCGTTGCTCAGCAGATTGCCAAAATTGATAATGCAAGTATGCAAAATATGGGTCAAATCATTGCCGCAGTAAGAGCACAACTTGGGCCAGGCGCGGATGGCGGCAGAATAGCCGCAGCTGTTAAAGAAAGTCTACAATGATTTTAATTTTAGGCACCCCCGGAGCCGGCAAGACCACTCAAACCAGACTGCTGGCCGAATATCTAAATTGCCCGTGGTTTTCCATGGGCGAACTTATCCGCGCAGATGTTAAGGGTAATGAACGGCGTGACATGCTGGCTGGTAAAATTATCAGCGACGAAACCACCATAAAAATTGTTGACAAGGCCCTGAACAAGGTTAGCGGCGACGGTGAATGTGTGTTTGAGGGCAACCCAAGAAGTGTGCCGCAGGCAACCTGGTGGCTAAACCAGGTCAAAGCCGGCCGCTTTTCCATAAAAGGCGTAGTACATCTTATAGCCGATCCGGAAGTGGCCGGAAAGCGGATGATACAGCGCGGCCGGCTGGATGATCATAACGACAATGTAGTGGAAAAACGATTTTCTGAGTACAAGCGCTCTATAGCCCCAACCCTGGCGTTTTTAACCAGTAACGGCGTAGCGATTCACGAAATAAACGGCAACAATTCTATTGAGCAAGTGGAACAAGATATTCATAAAGCCCTTGGGATATAAAAGTGAAGCTCAAGACTGATGAAGAAATAGATACAATGCGCGAAGGTGGCCGCCGTCTGGCTAAGATTAGGGACGAGCTGGCTGCCGCCGTAAAGCCCGGAGCTAAACCAACCGACATCTCGGCGCTAGCCCGCAAACTTATCAAAAAGGCCGATATGCAACCTGTTGTACTAGGCTACCATGGCTTCCCAGATGTTATTTGTGTCTCGGTTAATGAAGCCATAGTCCACGGGGTGCCTTTAAAAACTCCTTTTAAAGACGGGGATGTCGTTAAAGTAGACGTAACACTTGGCTATAAAGGGCTGGTTTTGGATAGTGCCGTAACCGTTATAGCCGGCAGTAAGACCAGCAGCGACGTAAAGCGCCTGATTGAGGGTACCAAGCAGTCGCTAGATGCCGGCATTGCTGCGATAAAAGGCGACGGCACCAGGGTGGGGGATATCAGCGCCGCCGTACAGGACGTACTGGAAAAGCACAAACTTGGAATTATTAGAGACTTGGTCGGACACGGGGTTGGCTATGATATTCACGAGGACCCCAATATCCCCAACTACGGGGTGACCGGCACTGGACCAATTTTGCACGCTGGCAGTACAATCGCTATTGAGCCGATGGCTTCTTTGGGCGACTGGCGAATCAGCTCGCTGAAAAATGAAACCATAGTAATGTCTGACGGTTCTTTAGGCGCGCACTTTGAGCATACGGTTCTAATTACAGATGACGGCGCCGAGATTCTCACCCAAGCCTAGTTGACTTTTTAGCACAAGCGTGATATACTTGTGCTCAAGCTGAAAAGCAAACAAAACAAGGAAAACAAAAAATGAGCGAAACAGCACCTAATGTATTACCGGCTGAGCAACACAAACAGCTAGAAACAGAAATCGAGGACGTGGCACAGGTCGCCCGAGAAGCCGATAGCTTACACCGGGGGGACCATTTCCACGACAAGCACAATGGCTGGGTGGACGGACCCAATGAAGCTTCTACACGAATGCTTGGCCAGGGGCTTGAATCACATCGGATTCAGCATCGTGGAACCAGGTTCGGTGGGATACATGACAGCCGCATAGACGTTCGAATTAGAGACGGTAGCTTTAGAGATGACAACCGACGTGTTCACTCTTACACTGACAGACGATATGGATCTACGTCTACGGAAATGAAAGTGCGCAGGAACGACCATGAGAAGGCACCACTAAAGAGCGACAATCCATTTGTCCACAAGTTACTAGCGGAAATTGCACTCAAAACCATTAGGCAAAAAGCCGTAGAAGACATACATAGCGCACACCGAAAAGCTGCCTAAGCAATAAAGTCCATGTATAAGAACCGCCCAGATAGGCGGTTCTTTTCTTGCCATCTTATTACCTCTAGCGGTATACTGCGCCTATAAATAGGTATAATAAAAATACTTCATGTCCGAAGACAAGCTGCAATACTTCATAGGCCTAGACGTAGGCACCACCGCCGTGCGCTGTGTGGTTGGTGAGCTTGGCGGCGAGGATACTATACCCTCCATAATTGGGTTTTCCAGTGCCGAGAATACCGGTATGCGAAAGGGCAATGTGGCACATGTTGACGAAGTGGCTGAAGCTGTAGTTAAAGCCATATCCGAAGCCGAACGTATATCCGGGCGCGAGATTAACCGAGCAACAGTAAATGTAAATGGCTCTCACCTTCAAGGCATCAATTCTAAGGGTGTAATCGCGATAAGCTCGCCGGACCGCCAAATAACTACTGATGACCGTGCCAGAGTTGAAGAAGCCGCCACCATCGTACAGCTGCCGCCCAATAAAGACATTATTCAGGTATTCGCTAAAAACTATCACCTTGATGGCCAAGACAATATAAAGGACCCGGTTGGTATGCAAGGCGTGCGTCTAGAAGTAGACACCCACATGGTGCTGGCTTCTACGCCGGCGCTAAAAAGTCTTGACCAGGCGCTTCAAAAAGCCGAAGTCAGGGCCGCCCACCATACGGTTTCCAGTCTAGCCGCGGCCGAAGCACTGCTTGATAGAAAGCAAAAGGAGTCTGGAGTAGCAGTTTTGGACATCGGCGCAGCTACCACCAATCTGGTTGTTATTGAAGATGGGGAGGTAGAGCATATTGCCGTTATCCCGATGGGCGGTAATCACGTGACCAACGACCTGGCCATTGGCCTTAAAACGGATTTGGATGTTGCCGAGCTGGTAAAAATTAAGCACGCCAGCCTGGCGCTGAGTGCTTCAGGCGAGACCAGCTTTGTTAAAAACGGGGAAGAGCTTCACTTTGATAGGGCCACTATGCGCATGATTGCGCTAGCCCGTATAGAGGAGCTGTTTGAATACGTTGACAAAGAATTTAAAAAAATTCACCGTTCGCGCAAGTTACCCGGCGGCGTAGTAATGACCGGCGGAACAGCCAAGTTGCCTGGCCTAGTTGAGGTAGCTAAAGACACGCTTGAGCTACCGGCTAGGGTTGGCAGCTGGAAACATATTAAGCGAGTTGTAGACGGGCTGGACGAACACAGCTTTGCGCCGGCTGTCGGCTTGATGCTGCTTGACATGTATCTTGGCCCAAGCGGTGAGGGCGCATTCTCTGAACTAGAACCCGGGTTTATCAAAAAATCCATGGGCGTCGGCCTTGACGGACTTTTTAAACGCTTCAAAAAGTAGACTAAGACTTTAAGAACCAATTTTTTGTTCAGGCAGGCCGGCCAAAAAATAAGCTGAGTATTAATTGCATTCAAAAGTCCTAATTGCTTATAATGTAATTATCAATTTGTAAGAAGTGGAGTTCATATGCCTCAAGTAGACCCTGACATTGAAACTTTTGCGCGTATTAAGGTGGTAGGTGTTGGTGGAGCTGGTGGAGCGGCCGTTAACCGTATGGTAGAGGCCGGCGTGTCGGGTGTTGATTTTATTGCAGTTAATACTGATGCTCAAGCCTTGCATCATTCTAAAGCACGACAAAAAGTTCACATTGGCGCCGAAACTACTAAAGGCCTTGGAGCCGGAGCCGACCCGGAAATGGGCGAGAAGTCAGCCCTTGAATCTCAAGACGAAATCAAAAACGCGGTCAATGGTGCTGATATGGTGTTTGTAACTTTTGGAGCCGGCGGCGGGACCGGCAGTGGTGCTGGGCACGTGGTTGCCAAACTGGCTCAGGAAAATGGTTCACTAGTGGTTGGTTTTGCCACTAAGCCCTTCGCCTTTGAAGGCGAAAAGCGCCGACGCAACGCGGATACGGCTATAGAAAAATTGCGCCACAATGTTGACACCCTAATTACCGTTCCTAACGACAAACTGTTGCAAACCATAGACAGGCGAACCCCGCTGATGGAGGCCTTTAAGGTGGCCGATGATGTGCTGCGACAAGGAGTTCAGGGAATCTCAGACTTAATTACCGTTCATGGACTGGTGAACCTGGACTTTGCCGACGTGAAAGCTGTTATGAGCAATGCCGGCTCGGCATTAATGGGCATTGGACGAGCGAGTGGCGAAAACCGCGCAGTAGACGCCGCCCAACAAGCGATTAGCTCGCCGCTACTGGAAGTATCCATTGACGGCGCACGTGGCATTCTGTTTAACGTGATTGGTGGACCAGACATAAGCATGCACGAAATTAACACGGTTGCCGAGACCATTACGGCGGCCGCCGACCCGGAAGCCAATATCATTTTTGGCGCTACCATAAACCCCGACCTGGAAGGCGAAATCATCGTTACTGTAGTGGCCACCGGTTTTGATGATTCCTACTTTGCAACCAGGGATAGTAGGGCTGCCAACTTGCTCAAAAAGTCGGCGCGAAGCTCTGGCTTTACCCCCGACCAACAGGTAGACGACGAGACAATCGCCAGTATAGATATGGACCTTAAGGAAGACTCTGACAGCGATGATACACACGAATTTCACAAGGATGATACGCCCAACATCTGGGCCTTGCCGGACGAAGAAAATATGAGCAAGGGCGATAGCGACGAAGAAGGAGGGGACGAAGACGAAGAGCTTGATAAGCCCTCATTCCTACGGCGTTTTACTTCCAGGAGAGGTTCGTCTAAGTCCGACGATGCTGGTAAGGGCGAGCCTGAAGATGACCAACACGAAGCGGGTACAGGCAATAAGCCGGACGATGACCAGGACGAATCTGAGTCAGCAGACGATAAAGACAAAAAATCCAAAAAGAAATAGGTGGTCTAATCTTAAAACCGAACTCTTGTGATTATTACACCAAAAAATGCTTGCAAAGCGCTATTGGTGGGGCTACTATAGGAGTCACGAACACTATATGTAGTGATAGCACCTTAAATAACAGTTTGATAAGATGGATGTATAGATGAAATGTCACCACTGCGGATCGTGCGATAACAAAGTCATAGAATCACGAGATGTCGCCGACGGCGAAGCTATCAGACGCCGCCGCCAATGTCTAAAATGCGAGCACCGCTTCACGACTTATGAACGCCTGGAGCGCCCCAGTCTGGTGGTAGTCAAACGCGATGGTACGCGACAACTGTTTAGCCGCGAGAAGCTAATGGACGGCTTACAGCACGCCTGCGAAAAAACCAATGTAACCAGTTTGCAGCTGGAGAGTTTTGTCGCCAAAGTAGAGCGCGAACTATACGAGCGCGGTGAGCCCGAAGTAAGCAGTAAGGATATCGGCGAATTGGTAATGACCGAGTTGCCCGGCCTTAGCGAAGTAGCTTACGTACGGTTTGCCAGTGTCTACCGTAGCTTCAAAGACATAACGGGCTTTGAAAAAGAGCTGTCAAAGATTAGAGAGAGCAAGCTAGAAACTAAATCTCCACCCGCTAAATCTCAAACTGCCAAACAAAAAAGTAAAAAAAGTAGCTAACTTGTTGCTTTAGATTCTGCCTCTAAGTTATTATGAGACTAGTCTAGGGGAGCAAAAATTCTCATACCTTTTGTGGCGATAAAACCGCGGTTCAAGCGATTGTCTCCAGAAAAGGTGTGGGACGCTAGCTCTAACAAAAATCTAAAAATAAAAGTAAACAAATTAAAAAGGGGAATGTCATCATGGCTCAGATTACTAACTTAAAGGTTAAGAGGCTCTTCACAGCGCCTAAAACCAAAGCATATGACCGGCTGAAGTGGACTAAGCGTGATTCGCTAATCGCTAATCCTGCCACCGGTAAGCCTGTTTTTGAGCAAAAGAACGTGCAGTTTCCCGAAGGCTGGAGCCTCAATGCCATAAACATTGTGGCCCAGAAATACTTCACCGGTACACCCGGGACCGCCGAGCGCGAGTCTTCCCTGAAAGACCTGATTGACAGAGTGGTTGATACCATTACCCGCCAAGGCACGAGTGAAGGCTACTTTAACTCGGAAGCCGAAGCCGAGGACTTTCGCGAGGAGCTCAAGTTTATACTGGCTACTCAACGAGCTGCTTTCAACTCCCCAGTTTGGTTCAATATCGGCGCCCCCAGCCGAAGCCAGCAAGCTAGCGCCTGCTTTATCCTCGCCGTTGAAGACACCATGCCAGCCATCTTGAATTGGTATGCCGAAGAAGGCATGATTTTTAAGGGCGGCAGTGGTTCGGGCATTAATGTCAGCACACTTCGTAGCTCTAAAGAACGCTTGGGTAAGAGTGCCGGTACAGCCAGCGGACCTTTGAGTTTTATGCGCGGAGCCGACGCCAGCGCCGGGGCTATTAAAAGCGGCGGCAAAACCCGCCGGGCAGCTAAGATGGTTATTTTAAACGCCAGCCACCCCGATGTTGAAGAATTTATTTGGTGCAAGGCCATAGAAGAGCGCAAAGCCCGCGTGCTGGAACAAGCCGGCTTTGACATGACTTTAGACGGCAAAGACTCCTTTTCAGTCCAGTATCAAAACGCCAATAACTCGGTGCGTGTAACGGATGACTTTATGCAAGCCGTGGAGAACGACGATGACTGGGACTTAACGGCTGTCACCACAGGTAAGAGTGTGCAGAAGGTCAAGGCTCGGGACATATTCCGCCAGATTGCCGAAGCCTCGTGGGAGTGCGCCGACCCGGGCATGCAGTTTGATACAACTATTAATAAATGGCACACCGCGCCCAATGCCGGACGCATCAACGCTTCCAACCCCTGCAGCGAATACATGCACCTAGATGATTCGGCCTGCAATCTAGCCTCTATTAATCTGCTGAAATACTTAAACGACGACGGCAGCTTTGACATAGAGGCCTACAAGCACACTGTAGAGCTGGTATTTACGGCCCAGGAGATTTTAGTAGGCTACAGCGAATATCCAACCAAGAACATCGGTAAAAATGCCCGAGCTTACCGCGAGCTGGGCCTAGGCTACGCTAACTTGGGCGCACTTTTGATGGCTCAGGGTCTGCCCTATGACTCTGAAGAGGGCCGGGCCCAGGCTGCGGCGCTAACTGCCTTAATGACCGGAACAGCCTATGCCACAAGCGCCAAGATTGCTAAACGAGTTGGTCCGTTTGCCGGCTACCATAAAGACCGCGAAGCCATGAACGGCGTCCTCAAAATGCACCGCGCCGAGGTTGATAAAATAG
The DNA here is from genome assembly GCA_035542755.1 of Binatia bacterium. Lineage (GTDB taxonomy): Bacteria > Patescibacteriota > Saccharimonadia > Saccharimonadales > UBA10212 > RYN-425. The sequence continues at coordinate 13,656 of DATKKU010000005.1, forward strand.
ATGCCTCCAAAGTTTCTGAGGAGTTACTGTCGGCTGCAGCCAGTGCTTGGGACGATGCTGTAGAGCTAGCCGAGGCTTACGGCGTACGTAACTCGCAGGCTACGGTTTTAGCCCCAACCGGCACAATCGGCCTGATGATGGACTGTGATACCACCGGTATTGAGCCGGATCTGGGCCTAGTGAAGTTTAAAAAGCTGGTCGGTGGCGGCACTATGAACATCGTCAACCAGACAGTACCCAGAGCCCTCAAGACACTGGGCTACAGCAAGCCGCAAATAGACGACATTGTGGCTTACATTGACGTGGAGAAAAGTATCATCGGCGCCCCCCATCTTAAGAGCGAACACTTAAACGTCTTTGCCTGCAGTATGGGCGATAACGCCATTCACTATCTTGGTCACGTTAAGATGATGAGCGCCGTCCAACCATTTTTGTCAGGTGCTATCAGCAAAACCGTCAACATGCCGGAAGATGTATCGGTAGAAGACGTTGAGCAGCTCCACATGGACGCCTGGAAAATGGGACTCAAGGCCGTAGCTATTTACCGCGATAACTGCAAAGTTGCCCAGCCGCTATCCATGGCCAAAAAAGACGGCGAAAAAGCCCCGGTTGAAACCGTCGCTGCCCACACCGCTACTACTCCTACCGAGGTTGCTGAGGCGGTTCACGACGCTGTAATTCTAAAAGGCGCTGTCCGCCGGGAACTGCCCAAGATGCGTAACTCCAAGACATTTAGTTTCCGAGTGGCCGATAGCCGAGGCTTCTTCACAGTCGGTGAATACGAAGACGGCACACCCGGCGAGCTGTTCATCAGCGTTTCCAAAATGGGTTCCACGCTGCGTGGCCTGATGGACGCCTTTGCCATATCTGTCAGTTACGGCTTGCAGTACGGCGTGCCGCTTAAGAGTTACACTAGGGCTTTCAGTCATATGAGTTTTGCCCCCAGCGGCATTACCGACGACACTGAACTTAGAACCGCCAGCTCCATAGTAGACTACGTCTTTAGGCGACTGGCGCTTACTTACCTGAGTTTTGACGACCGGCTAGAGCTTGGCCTGGCATCGCTAGACGATATGCCCACCAACCAGATAACCCTACTAGACGACTCAGTAAATATAGAACAGCCAACCGCTCAAGCCAGCAATGAAGTGATTAAGATTGCCAGCACTATCGGTGCAGCTGGGCCGCAAATATCCCAGAAGGCCGAAGCCAATGCGCCCAAGAAATCCCCGGCTATCCAGGACGAAAGCGCGCCAATGTGCTTTAACTGCGGTAACCAAACCCAGCGAGCAGGCAGCTGCTACGTCTGCACAGCCTGCGGCTCCACAACCGGTTGTAGCTAAAACAGCATGTTAAACAAAAAAGCGCCTATTCGGGCGCTTTTTTGTTAAAGACACCAAACTACCTAACGCGTACTAGTGCAGGCTCAAGGTCTTCATTAACATCCTCAAATAGAAGATTAACTTGCTCACCAACTCCAGTATTGAACGAAGTTAAGAGAAGCAAGGATGGCTGCTCCAGACTAGAAGCTTCTGGCGTGTGCATTAAACCGTGACGACCTAAGCTATTCAATACGTCTACCACTCTAATCGAATCAATCTTAATCCCGACGTATCGCGTTCGGTCACTGTCCCCAAACCCCCGGGGGTAAGGATCGGTGTGGCCCTTCAACTCGTGGGCTACGTTGTTTATGATTTCAAGTCCTCTTTTGTCCATAAGACTCCTTTACCGGTATTTTTATACTCCATAAAAAACTATTTGCAAGCATAAGGACAAACAACTTTTGCTATAATTCTCTTATGCGAGTGGTGTTTTTGTACCATCCCAACAGTGAGCAAGCCGGCAAAGTTATGGACTATGCTCACGAATACACCCAGCGGCATCCCGGCATAGAGCCCGAACTAATCAGCTTGGAGACCAGGGAAGGTGCTGAGATGGCCGCGCTCTACGGCGTCACCAACTACCCAGCCATTTTAGCTATTAGTCGCGACGGTAGTCTGCAGCAGCTCTGGCAAGAGCAACAACTGCCACTGATGCAAGACTTAGATGCTTATGCCTTTGCTTTTTAGTTGTTATATCTGCTGAGGTCTAGTAAACTTAATCTGTTAGAGCATGGGAAAGCTGTCCGCTTATAGAGCGGATAAGCGGTTATCAACCGCGATGCAGCAGGAAGAAATCCGCGTTGAAGAGCGGACGGTAGAACCTGACGGTATGGTCCGTAGAAAACCAGAGAAATAAGTGCTTTTGAGAGACTTTTAAAGTAAAGCCTCAAGGGAATCTGGATGGTACCCCCGAGCGAGAGCCGCTTGGGTCCAGGAGTCCTTGAGGCTTTATTATTTAAGGAGTTTTATGAGCGATTCAAAAAAAAGTTTTCTGGCCGAAACCGAAGAGAAGATGCTGAGTACGTGGGCCAGTGAAAAGACTTTTGAGAAAAGTGTATCCCGCCGAGAAGGTGCCGAGCGCTTTAATTTTAATGATGGGCCGCCGTTCGCTAATGGCCTGCCGCACTTTGGCCACTCGTTGGTGACGGGTATAAAAGATTCAATTTTGCGCTATAAAACCATGCAGGGTTATTATGTGCCGCGGCGTAATGGTTGGGACTGTCACGGCCTACCGGTGGAATACGCCATTGAAAAAGAGTTCGGCGTTTCGGGTAAAAAACAAATCCTGGAACTGGGGTTGGAGAAATTTAACGCCGCTTGCCGGGCCTCAATCTTTAAATATAAAGATGATTGGGAAATTTTTCTAAAGCGCTATGGTCGTTGGAGCGATTACGAGCATTACTATGCCACTGTAGATAGGGATTACACCGAGAGTGTCTGGTGGATCCTCTCGGAAATTAATAAAAAAAGCCTGCTTTACAAAGGCTTCAAGTCTTTGCCATATTGTCCGCGCTGTGCCACGCCGCTGTCTAACTTTGAACTCAACGAAGGCTATCGTGACAACGTTCCTGACCCCAGTGTCTTTGTTTACTTTCCACTGGTTGATAAACCAGACACAAAACTTTTGGCGTGGACAACTACACCCTGGACGTTGCCGGCCAACGCCGCGCTGGCCGTTGATGAGAAGGCTGATTATGCATACGTAGAGCTTAAAGAGGACGGCTCTACTCTAATTTTGGCTAAAGAACGCCTGGATGTATTGGATTTACGAAAAAACGAGTACAAGCTTTTAAAAACCGTCAAAGGCAAGGACCTAGTCGGTCTGCGCTACCAGCCGCTGTATGACCTGCCAGCGGGCAAGTTTAGTGAAGAGCAAGCCAAGAACGCTTATCAGGTAGTGCACGACGACAGCGTCAGCCTAGAGGACGGTACGGGCGTTCTACACTCCGCTCCGCGTTACGGCGAGGCCGACCTGGCTATGGGCCAGAAATACAATCTACCGCTCATAGAGAGCGTGGATAGCTCTGGCCATCTAATATATGGTCCAAAAGAAGCGCTAGGAAAGTTCTTTAAAGGTGCCGACAATCCGATAATTGCTGACCTTACTCACAAGGGTAAAATCTTTGCCGCCGAAACGGCCGAGCACACTTATCCATTCTGCTGGCGCTGCGATACGCCGCTAATGTACTACGCCACCAACACTTGGTTTGTGGCTGTTACTAAGGTTAAAGACGACATGATTAGTACAGCTGAACAGATTAGTTGGGTGCCCGCCAACATTAAAAACGGCCGCTTTGGCAAGTGGCTGGAAGGTGCCCGCGACTGGGCCATTTCGCGCAACCGTTACTGGGGCGCGCCAATGCCAATCTGGGTCAATCAAGACGATGGGGACGATTATATTGTCGTCAGTAGCATTGAAGAACTCAAGCAGCTGGCCGGCAACGACATAAAGGTAGATGATTTACATCGGCCGTTTATTGACGATGTTAGCTTTACCAAAGACGGCAAAACCTACAAGCGAGTAGAGGAAGTACTGGACTGCTGGTTTGAGAGTGGTTCTATGCCCATCGCCCAGTGGCACTATCCCTTTGAAAATAAGGAAAAAACAGAGGAGTTACTCACGGCAGACTTTATAACCGAAGGTCTGGACCAAACACGCCTGTGGTTTTATGTTCAACACGTCATTTCAACCATCATCTTTAATAAACCAGCATTTAAGAATGTAATTACCACCGGCATAATCAACGCCGCTGACGGTCAAAAGCTTAGTAAACGTCTTAAAAACTACCCACCCACCGAAGATGTCTTCGATAAAGAGGGTGCTGACGCTTGGCGGCTATACCTGTTGTCCAGTGTCCAAGCTACCGAAACTGCTGATTACATGCGCTTTAACAGGGAAGCCGTAACCGATCTTCAGCGCAATGTGCTAGGTACGCTTCTAAACTCCTTCCGTTTCTATAAGACCTACTCTGAACTGGATAAATTTAAACCTTCCGGACTAGATGCGCCTTCTCCAGACAATATCTTAGACCAATGGGTTCTGGCTCGTTTAGATCAGACGATTGAAGCCACTACTAAAAGTGCCGATGCCTATAAGATTGCCCATGCCATAGAGCCAATCATAGGCTTTATAGACGATTTATCTAACTGGTATATTCGTCGCAGCCGCAAACGCTTTTGGAAAAGCGAGAACGACGCCGATAAAGAGCAGGCCTACGCCACTCTTTACTACTGCCTGGTACGTACGTGTCAGCTACTGGCACCGTGGGCACCGTTTTTACCGGACT
>DATKKU010000006.1:0-10609 GCA_035542755.1 Binatia bacterium
TTATTTTCACGAAGGTTGTGCCGCTTTGGCGGTTACTGCGGACGGCACCGTTTTAAGATTCATTGGTGACAACAAAGAGACTATCGCGCACCTGGCAATGGACCGCTTAAGAATTTTGGGGCGCGACCATATCGAGCTAAATACACTTTTAAAAGCAGCCGAAACCGCCGGCAGGCGGGGGCGTGAAGCTTCGCTGTTTGACGCTTCTGCGCCTGAGCTGCTAGATATAGCTCGCCAAGCTGGCGCCGACATGGATGCCGTACCCGGCGAACATACCGCAGCCGGCGCCGGATGGTTAATGTCCAGGCACACCCACCACAACGGCATGTTCCGCGAGGATCATAAAACCGATGACGGAGAGCCTCAGGGTGTTCTGACAATCACACCCGGCGCCTATTTAGAGCAGCTTAAAGAAGACTGTTTTGGCGAGGAAGAAATAGACAAAAAAATAATGCAGGCAGTAATAATCTCGGTAGCCGTCCTAAAAATAGCCGAAAAAGACAACGCCCCAGATGTAATTGCCGGGCATACTTCGTGATAGACTAGTTCTAGAAACAAGTAGGAGGTTACATTGGATAAACGTTTTTTAGGAATCTTAGCAGCCATCGTCGTTATTTTTGTGGGCATCGTCGCAGTTTCTAAACATTCCGATCCTCAAACTTCCTCCAGCTCAAGTTCTACTCAGCCGACTCACCATGTTGAGGGCACCAGCGCCGCCAATGTGACCTTGATGGAGTATGGTGACTTTGAATGCCCAATTTGCGGATCCTACTACGAGCCCCTCAAGCAAGCCCAAGCGCAGTTTGGCAGTGTGGCCTATTTCCAATTTAGAAACCTGCCTCTAGTGTCTATCCACCCCAACGCCTTTGCCGGCGCCCGGGCCGCGGAAGCTGCAGCCCTACAAGGCAACAACCAGTTTTGGCGTATGCACGACCTTTTGTACCAAAACCAAACCGAGTGGGCCAACTCTAGCGACGTCGTGACAATTTTTAACCGCTATGCCTCAGAGCTGCAGTTAAACGTGGACAAATTTAAAAAGGACTACGCCAGCAGCCAGGTCAACGATTCTATCAATGCCGACTTAAACGCTTTCTCTAAGACTGGCCAAGATGAAGCCACGCCTACCTTTTTCCTAGACGGCAAATACATACCCAACACCGAGTTTACTAACCCCCAGACCGGCGCGCCAGACCCGGCTAAAATCGTTGCCGTAGTCAACGCCGAAGTCGCCAAAAAGTCTAAGACTCAGTAAGCTAAGTACTCCTGCCACTGTGGCCGACGAACTCGCACGGTAATTTTGTAGCCGCGCGAAGGCGTTGCCTTAATTTTTATAGGCATTTTTTCTCCCTTTTGAACTTTTTGTTTTGTCCGCTTTTTTTAAACGAGCCGCCTCTCAAAAAGCCTAACAATACTTTTATATTGTCAGACGCTGCCAGCTCTTGTCAATAAACCACAAACATATTGTGTAAGGCAGGCCAAAAGATATACCATAATGCTAATGGCAAAAAAGAAGCCCGAAAGGGATTTGTTGGAATCGATTGCCGGAGCTCCGGCGGCGGCTTTAGATAACACATTAACCAAAACCGGAGAGCTAGCGCACAACCTACCATCATCCAAGACGGCTCAAAAAACCAAGGCTTATTGGAATGTCTTAGGACCCGGTCTGACAACTGGCGCCGCTGATGATGACCCGTCCGGCATCGCTACCTATTCCCAAGCTGGCGCCCAGTTTGGCTTCCAGCTACTGTGGATGAGCATCATCACCTTTCCACTGATGTCTATCGTCCAGGAGATGTGTGCTCGCATTGGTCTGGTTACCGGCCGCGGGCTAGCCTGCAATATCAGAACCCATTTTTCCAAAAAAGTTCTATATACCTGTACGCTTCTGCTATTTGCGGCCAATGCTTTTAATATCGGAGCTGACCTTGGCGCTATGGCTAAAGGAGTTCAGCTGCTGGATAAGAGCCTCAACTTCAGCATGCTAGTCATTGGCTTTTCCATCCTTATGTTGCTGCTGCAAATTTTTATGCCCTATGCAAAGTACGCTCACTATCTTAAATGGCTGGCGCTGGTGCTACTAGCCTATATTGGGGCGGCCCTGCTGGCCCACATAAACTGGGGTACTGCGCTGCATCATACGATATCTCCCTCAATTCATTGGACTAAAGAACAGCTTCTGCTGATTTGCGCCATTTTGGGTACCACTATTTCACCCTACTTATTCTTTTGGCAAACGTCGCAAGAGGTGGAAACCGAGATTCTAGAGGGCAAAAAGACAATCGCCTCACGTCAAGGTTCTAGTAAAGCGGCCATCCATAGTATGCGTGTTGATGTTTGGAGCGGCATGCTGCTAAGTAACGTAGTGATGTTTTTTATAATTGCTGCTTGCGGAGCGACCCTTTATCCGCACGGCATTTCTCAAATTCACTCCGCAGCCGAAGCGGCCGAGGCGCTGCGGCCGTTCGCCGGAAATCTGACTTACTGGTTATTCGCAATTGGCATAGTTGGCACCGGGCTCCTGGCTATCCCGGTACTGGCCGGCTCTAGCAGTTACGCTATCAGCGAAGGCTTTCAGTGGAAAGAAGGGCTTAATCGTAATCTTAAGCAAGCTCATGCTTTTTACGGCACGATTATTATTTCAATGTTTGTGGGCCTGGCTATTAACTTTATTGGCCTTGATCCCATTAAGGCTCTTATCTACTCGGCTGTGGCTAACGGTATTGTGGCGCCAGTTATACTAACCACAATTGTCATCATAGCCAGCAATAAAAAAATTATGGGCGAATGGGTCAATAAGCCTGCCACTCGCATAGCTGGTTGGGGCGTAACCGCCATAATGGCGGCGGCCGGTTTAGCGGCTATCTACTCTATGTTTTAGCCTTTAGCATATTTGCAAGGTAAAATTAAAGCAATGACTCAATCAAACTTACGGCCTTCCTGCTTGAGCGCCGCGCAAGGCGCAGGCGAGCAACGCAGCGAGGCGTATCTAACATACGGCTCGCGAGTAGCGCAGCAGGCAACACAGCGCGGTGCCAAGAATGTTGGCAGTCTGCCCAGCTTCGCTGGGTGGCAGGCCGGCATGGCACGGAGGCCGTAGATGGATAGCGCATTCACGGGCCTGAGTTTAATTATCGTCATTGGCGCAATTGTAGCGCTGATTATGCGCTTGCTGCGTCAGCCGCTAATTATTGGCTACATTATTACCGGCATCATTGTCGGTCCGGCCGTACTGCATCTGGCAAAATCTCCAGACGTGTTGGCGCTGTTTTCGGACCTCGGCATTGCCCTGCTACTTTTCATAATCGGGCTCGGTCTAAATCCACAGACGCTGCGTGAAGTCAGCCGGACGGCTGGGATTGTAGGCGCTTTTCAGGTTGGAGCCATTACGGCGCTGGGCTGGGTGGTCGGTTCGGCCTTGGGACTGGATGGTACGAGTGCGGCCATTTTGGGCGCCAGCTTGGCCTTTTCCAGCACCATCATCATCTTAAAAATGCTTAGCGATAAGCACGAGCAGGCCAGGCTTTACGGTAAAATTGCCGTCAGTGTTTCGCTGGCCCAGGATTTAATTGCGATTGCGCTGGTCATTGTTACTTCGGCCGGTAGTGACAAAAATCTAGCCGTCGGCTCGGCCATCAGTCTGGCCATAAAGGGCGGCTTTTTAGCGCTGGCAATATACTGGGTTAGCGTCCGCCTGCTGCCGCGTTACCAAAAGTTAATCTCCGGCAGTCAGGAATTTTTATTTTTGTTTGCCATTGCCTGGGGACTGGGTACGGCCACTTTATTTCAAAAAATAGGCCTGTCTAGCGAAATTGGCGCGCTGCTGGCCGGAGTCTGTTTGGCGTCGCAGACCTACGCCCAAGAAATTACCGCCCGCCTGCGCCCGCTGCGTGATTTTTTCCTGATAGTCTTTTTTATCGCCCTGGGGGCCAACCTAAGCCTGGGGCACCTCGGTTCAATGCTCGGCATTGTTTTGGCGTCGGCTGTCATCGTCATAGTTGTTAAGCCTCTGGTAGCCATGGCGGTCCTGGGATTTTTGGGCTACACCAAACGCACTAACTTTAAGGCTTCAGTGGCGCTAGCTCAAGTTAGCGAGTTCTCCATCGTGCTGGTGCTGCTGGCACATAAGCGGGGTTTAATTGATAATAATTTGGTCACGGCGGTGACTTTTATTGCGTTACTTTCTATCGCCGTTTCAGCCTATTTAATAATATTCAGCGACCGGTTATTTGTCCGGCTTGAAAAATACTTGAATATTTTTGAAAGGCGCCACACCCACGGCGAGGCCGCCTCGCCGCCCACTTACGAGCTGGTACTGCTGGGCTATCAAAAGGGCGGCCACGAGTTTGTTAAGGTCTTTAAGCAGCTAAAAATGCCTTTTGTGGTTATAGACTATGACCCCGACGTCATAGACATGCTAGATACTCGTAAAATTCATCACATTTATGGCGATGCCACCGACATAGAACTGCTGGAAGAGGCCGGCGTGGCCAAAGCTAAGCTAATTGTTTCAACCATCACCGATTTTAACTCTGACACTTACCTGCTAGATTTTCTGAAGCGCAAAGACTCCGACGCCGTTGTCATTATGCAGGCTGACCACCCCAGGCAGGCCTCCAAACTTTATGAGCTGGGTGCCAGCTATGTAATTTTGCCGCACTTCATCGGCGGCGAGAAAATTGGCGCCTTTGTACGTAAATCCGGCTTAAGCAAAAGTAACTTCAAAAAATTCCGCGAAGCCCACATCAAACAGCTTAAGCGCCAGCATCATCTGGATAAGAGTGACGACGAGCACAAAAGACTCGGCCACGCCGTGGTTGATAGTTTAACGGCCCTGAGCCACTCCAAGTCCTGAATTGTTTATAGCCTTTAGGCCGCCTTGTTGATATTTTGATTGGCGGCGGCCTGTCTGGCCCTTTTCTGCCTCTGCTCAAATTCGGTCTCACGCTTGGTCTGTCTAAAGGACTCGGTTATAAGGTCAATAAACCCAACCACGCCATAAACTGTCTTGGGATTGTCGCCTTTATCAAAAATTTTCTGGCAGTTGCGACAGACACTGCACGGACCAACCTGCGTCTTTTGTGGTCGCGACGGACAGCGCTGCACAACGCATAATCCTTCCTTCCATTTCCAGTTTTTTCTATCCTCCTTAGCCTCAAGATATTGGCGCCTGGTCGCCGCGGAAACGTTGTTTTGAGATTCCGTCGTAAGGCCGTTGCCGCCGCAAACGGCTCCGGCCCTGGGGTCGCTTGCATCCAGAGCCTTTTGCAGATGCTGATAGCCGGCCTCGTCGTTGCCCGACGCCATAGCCATAGCGGCGTTTTCAAAATGGATAACGGCAGCCTGACCCCGGGCATCGTGAGCATACGACGGGTTCAAAACGCAAATCTCATTAACCAGTTCTTTACGACGGCGATTTATGGCACTCAGCTTATCTTCATAGCTTATTTGCCCGACCTGGTACTTGATGTTTATCTGCCGTTCGTAATCCGCCAATTTTTTAATTTGAACTTCGGCCTGGGCCTCACGATTGGCTGACACTTCCCTTAAGTCCCCGTACTCGGGAACATTGAGGCCCGGCTGCTGCCTGCTTTCGCCGTAGATTATTCCCGGGCCCGCTAGAGCATCAAGTGCCCTCTGAACATCAATAACACCGTTTGGAAACTGTCGTTTAGTGGCAATTATTTGGCTACTCAATACTCTCGTAGCGCCGCCGCCAATCATAAATCCGTTGGACATATAAAATTGCTCGGCGCTGCCGTCGTTACTATTGCTGCGAGAAACCTGCTCCAGCCTGCGGACACCATTTTCAAAACTGGTGGAGCGCACCATGCCTTTTGCGTTTAAGACGCCGTAACCCAGCCCAGAGGCAGCCCGTTCCGGCACTTCACTCGGAAAGTTTGAAATTGTCAGCACCATTGCGTCAGTGGGTAAAAGGCCAGCTTGAATATCGGCTGAAACTTTGTGGTTGATTAGTTCTTCTACAATTTCACTCAGCCTGCGCTCTTTTTCCCAATCCGGTAAACTGTTCACCCAGCCGTTTACTAGTCTGCGCAGCGTCCGCTGATTGGTTTCATCTACAGACTCTTCGGATTCAATAACCGACAGGTGGCCTTTGGCGGTCAGTTCTTCAAAAAGGCCGCTTCTGGCATTGACCTCCGGCTCGCGCTCCCACTGGTCGTGCTCAATCTGCTGACGATTTTCAATCAAACGCACCGCCTGCGCCTCAAGCTCTTGGCGATCATAAATCTCATTAGCCAAAATTGGCCTGACTATTTCTCGCTTGGCCTCTAGCCTCTCCAAAAAAATACCCCTTGCGCTCCGGCAGGGGTCTTAAGAAACTGATGTCTTAAAGTATTTCTCCTGCTCGGGAGCTTTTTTACTTGTTTTGCTGTATCGGACTTTAGATGAGACAAACCTACGGTCTTTCTCATCGGACCTGACGAAATAAATTCGTCTCCGCGAAGGCGGACCGGTCCTGCTCTTTTCCCTTCATCCGGGAGAGCAGACGCGATTCGCCGCAGGCGAATTCGGATTCATTCCGAAAGCGTCGATGAGAAACCGCGAAGGGGTTTCTCATTTTTTACCGTTGCGGCACAGTTCCGGTTTTTCACCGGATTCCAGCAACCCATTTGTTAATGTAGGTAAATATTAGCATAGGCCTTGCCCGCCGGGTGTAGTATTTTTTGTCGTAAGCACCTTGATTTTGATAGAATAACAGCGCCTTGGAAGAATACTCATGCCCGACAATTCCGCTAGACGAAGCGGGCAATTCTCTGGATATCGCTTCGTCTTTATACACCTGGGGCGGTGATTTGGTGGCCAAGCACGGCGACAGCCACATGAGTCTTGTGGACGAACCGACAGCTAGAGAAATTATAAATCAGCAGTGTGTTGAGCTACCCGCTCGGCCAGCATCGGTAGACGAGGTCTTTGCCTACAGCAGCGCCTTTATCGGCAAGCGAGAGTTCTCGGGTTTGGTTGAGGCCATCAAAGACCACCGCCTGGCCACCGGCCACCCGGTAATGAATGTCGTTAAGGGCCGATTAAGCGTCCGCAATAACGGAGTCTTATTGACCACCGACCATCAAAACATCATGGACCTTGCCATAGCCAAAAACGCCTATTATTGCGCTATCGGCGACAGCCAGTTAGCAAGCCAAAGCGGCATAATCGTAAACGAGGCAACAACGCTAATTGAGTACGACGGCCAGAGAATGACAGACATACTGCGTATGACGGGCAATGTCTACCTGAACCGACCAAGGAGCAAAAGTGCCGCAAAATATGGAATTACACCGGAAATCTCCGATGCCTTTAATATGAAAATGTTGCGGGCCATACTGCAGGATGTTCATGGCCTAGACAGGGAGGGTAAAAGTATGATGATGGCGGCAGCAGTTACCGGCAGTACAGTTGTACCAACCGAGCGGGGCCTGGAAATCCCGGAGGTCCAGGATGCAACTATAAACTTAGTCTGCAAGTACTTTAGATTTATCGTACCAATGTCCTTTTATCTGCCAAACCGCGAGGCGGGTTTGCCGTGGTATAACTTGAGACCAATTGACGTAGCCATGCGCGATACTCATATTCACGAAACGGTTCAGGACATGGGCGGAGCACTGTCGGAAATGTCCGGCCTGCCGGTTTATTACATGGGGCAGCCGGCTAAACTGGGGCGGACCGTGGTTAGCAGCACCATAAGAAGATAATTTACTTGGCGTGAAAGGTAGTAAGAATTTCTCCGATGATGCCTAGGTCGGGGTCAATATCGTTGTCTTCGTACAAGAAAAAGTATTTATGGGTACCCGATTTATCACCCTTTAGGGTCAGCGTGTTGATGCCATCTGGTCCGCTGGTGCCAACCACTTGCAGACTTTGGCGACCATAGTCGCAGTAAAAACTTATGCCTTGCCACTTGCTCGGTGCAGCGACCGTCCCGGAACCGTTAATCTTAGTCTGGTTGGTGGTAGTAAAGTTGGCGCAGTTGCCAGAAACGCTGCCAATTGTCACAGAATCGCCATTGGCCGAAACCGGCAGCATGTAGTTATAGGCATAGTCGGCCGGAATCGTGTCTTGGTAGACCTCAAACCAGCGCCCGGCGTAGCGTTTGTCCTGGAACTGCCACTGCCAAGCCTGGTAACGATTATCCCAATTTTGGGCGGCAAGTTTCCACTTTCCGGGCAAAGACAGCTCAAAGTCAGTTTCTTGCACGTTGGTATTGGTAGCATTGGTTTTCACGGTAGAAACTAAAGGCGTCTTATCGCCCCTGGTGACGGCATCGTGATTGCCCCGTATTACAAATAGATAAAAGCCGCCGAACAGCACCACAAGAACTACACCAATTATTATGGCTAGCAAACGGTAGTTGGATTTATGTATTGGTTTTCCGTGTTCGTACATTTATGTGGTTATTATAGCCGCTGTTTGACGCTTAAGTGGTGCGTCCCATATAATCAATCTGTTCAAGAAGGCTGTATTCCGGAGTAGCTCAATGGTAGAGCATCTGACTGTTAATCAGAGGGTTGCCGGTTCGAGCCCGGCCTCCGGAGCCAGATTGATTAATTAAGTCCGCTGTAAACTAGCGCAATAAACATTGCGAATACAATCTCACTGACAATCCAAGAATTATTATTCATCCAGTCCCTTGCCTTTGGCAAGAATGCTTCTGCTCTTTTGCCAAGCAATACGATTAGGATTAGGGGTAGTGCTAGAAAGAGTAGGACAAGAAATACAAAGGGTAGAATTTGAACCCATGGTTCACCCTGCGCGGCCATAAAAGCACCTACAGAAATCGACGTAAGGATATCTGACGGGAAAACACCCAAAAGCAGAAATCCAAGCTTATAAGAACCTTTAGGTTGCGCTTCTTCAAGCTTGCCCATCCACTTTGGTGGTTTAGAGGTTTTTCTAGATACAAATGTATGAATTGCGGCTGCCACAAGAAGTATAAGAATTATGTAGCTGAGTGTATTGCTGGAGGTCCCGTTACTTGACGCACCAGAGCTTAGCAAAAATGCCGCAGTTGTGATCAATGTTACCGAGGTGGCAGCACCAGCAATAAATGCCAGTGAATTCTGACTCCATTTTTTTGTAGTAGCTAGGAATATTGATGAAAGAATCTGAGGACCGGCTATCATCACGAACGATAAGGAAAGTGTCTTTGCAATATCCATTACTGTAAGAATATCTTGTATCAATATAGGTTGATGTGACTTCAATCACTGCAGATGGACCATACTAAAGTTCTTGTGCTTGCATATGTTTTTATGTTGTAGCATGCTTGCAATATGACAGACGAGAGAAGTCCAGAGTGGAAGCCGCCCAGATTATACCAGGAGCCCACACCAGATGAGGTTGAACTTTACGGCGAGCGGCTTGCTCGAGTTCGCGAGGCCATTAAGGCGCGCATAAAGGGCGGTTGGTACTTAGCTACGGGAATTGCTTTTACCACCGGGGCGGCTATCAGCATGTCCGATTGGCTTATAAGCGGTGACATAAAGGCTATAAACTGGGCTGCAAATATGGCGGTCCCCTTTGCCACCAACGAACTATCACAAGCCAAGGTTGCCAAAGTTCTGGATCAAGCAAGGGATGAAATCACTGCTCTTGATATGAACACCCAGGACTCTCCCGAGAGAAAAAAACCTATATTTTTTAAACCCCCTCCTCCGGAAGCAATTGAAAAGTACGGTGATCAAGAAGCCTATACCCGAGCTGTATTTAAAGCCCGAAAATTTGGAAGTGCTATGTTGACTCTCCTGGTCATTGGGACCACAGGCGCGCTAAACAGCGTTGTAGATTACGTTAATCGTGGCGAGCTTAAACCGTTTGATTGGATTGCTAACTTTTCTGTCCCGATTATATTAAACGGGCTCAGAGGAATAAGAGCTAAAAAAATTATAGATCGGACTGAAAGTGATGTGATTGCACTGCTGCCTGACACGTCACAAAGTACCGGCCAATAGACTATATTTGATAATATAAAAACGAGGTCCATACTTGTTAGATAGAAAGCTGGGAACTATTAATGCTAGATAGAATCAAGGTGGGCGGTAAATTGACCCTTATGTGGACTGAGGCTCTAAGGGCATTTTTAAGCATGCTGCCAATGTTCATTTACGCGGGTTTTGGCAAAACTACTTATTTAGTTGCTCTTGGCCAGGGCGGTTTTTACTATGCTTCTATGTTCCTACCAAAGAAAATGGGTGGACGCTTAGTAATGGGCTCTTTGATGCTCGCGTTAGGTCTAGGATTTTACCTAATGGGTGGCGCCGTTGCACCTTATCCATGGGTGGCAGTCATATTTATGTTTATGGTTGCTCTTAACCTAAGTTTTCTTAGCGGCTGGTCAATCGGTGGACCGTTGGCACTAACATTAGTAATGATTTTTACCGCCGGATTAAATACTGGTGGCCCCGAGAAAGCCGCCCATAATTTCTTAGCTTTTGCGCTTGTATTAGGCTGGTCGGCACTGGTGTCTCTATTGCCTATTTGGAAACCTGTGCCACCGCCACCAGTTGATTCTACGGTACCCGATCGCGACTTGGCTGAACAAGGCCTTAGGATGGGCATTGGCGCTTCGCTGGCTTTAGCAATATCCTACGCTTTT
>DATKKU010000007.1:0-5683 GCA_035542755.1 Binatia bacterium
GAGCGACGATGATTAGACCGACTAGCGCATAGATGATGGTTTTCCTGGCGCTGGCCGTTTGCGTATCATTACCGGCACTGGTGACATAGCGGAAGCCGCCGTAGATTATCATGATGACTGAGATAGAACCGACGATAACCGAAAGAACATTGATGATTGTGGTGAGGACACTGTTAAAGTCTTCGGTGTTAGTGGTAGAACAATCTTTAGAGGCTTGAGTACCCGGAGAATTAACCTGACCGTTACTACCGCAGGCTAGCTGGCAGTTAATCTGGTCTTGGCTGATACCGCTGGTAGGTTGCGTGGTCGGGCAATTGGTGGATGCAGTAGTAGCAAAAGCTGCGCCAGACAGTAGTGCGCAGGTGAACACCAGACTCAGCGACAGAATTAACATTTTTAATTTTTGAATCATCGTAGTTCCTTATCTTAAAGTTTATTTGTTTACTTTCAATATACACGCACTTATACCACAGTCAAGGCGCTTGTGGCAAACTCTTACCCCGCCTGTTAGCACGGTTGCCCGTCGTTAGGACCGCCTACAAAATGCCCATTCTGACACGTTCCGGCAGCCGGGCTGCCACCGCCGTTAGAAGCGGTCGTGGTCGGAGAAATATTATTGAGTACAAAATGAACGATGACTTGGGCGAGAGCGACAATGACTAGTCCAACTATGGCATAGATGATGGTTTTCCTGGCAGAGGCCGTGGCCGTGTCATTACCGGCGCTGCTTACGTAGCGGAAGCCGCCATAGATTATCATGATGACCGCTGCCGCACCGACAGCTACCGACAAAACATTAATGATGGCAGCGACTGTATCGCTCAACCCATTGCCGCTAGGGCTACTATCACAAGAAACACCGGCTGCCGAATTGGCACCACATTGCGCGGCTTCTTTTGCTGAGGTATTGTCGGCTAGAACCAGCTGCGAGCTACCCAGAAGGAGGATTGAGAGAACTGAGAGAATTAGGGTAATTTTTTTTATCATTTGATTACGTAATCGGTTATTAGCCTTATTATAGACCAGGCCAGCGATACTATAACAAGACCTATCATAGAATTGACTACTTTTTTTCGGCCGTTAGTCACTGCTTCAGTGCTGCCACCACTAATAACAATTTGAAATCCGCCGATAATAATCATGATTACTGCGACTATGCCAGCCAGCAGCGCTACAACGCTGGTGGTTGTTTGGATAGCGTCAACCACCGGGTTATCGGTAGTTGAGGAGGCAGTTTGACAGGTTGAGCTCTTGTCTACGTTATTATCGGTCACTGGGACTTGCTTGCCATTGCTGTCGGTGGTGGTGCAGACGTTGTTCCCAAAAAAGTCAAAGGCTAACCCCCGAGCCGGGGTTAGTAGGCTGAAGCTAAGCAGCGTGATTACGACCAGTAGAGATAATTTGAGTTTTGACATTTATTTTACGCTGCTTAATACAAAATTTACAATTGCCGCCGCCATGATAGTCACAATCAGCCCGACTATGGCGTGGACCATTTGGCGCCGGGCCTCGGTGATGATTGTCTCGTTACTGCCGGCCCGAATGTAGCGAAAGCCAGAAATGACGATTATTAGTACGGCAATGGCGCCGATTATGGTGAAGAAGATGTTTAGAACTATGGTGATAGTATCGCTGCCGGCATTAGTCTGCGGCAAGCTGTCTTTATCTATTAAGATCGCTAAGTGTGGTTGAAAATTCATTTTAGGCTATCTCCAATAAATGAGACTACGGCGATGGCCAGTACGGCGATGGCCAGGCCGATGATGGAATTTACGATTCGTTTGCGGGCAGAGATGCCTTTTTCGGCGTTACCCTGGGTAAACAGATACTCCGCACCGGCGTACATTATTGACCCTACCGCTACAAGGCCGGCAATGTGTAGCAGTATGTCAATAACGGCTAGGCCGATTTTCCAGATATCTCCGGGGGGCTGGAAGGCTATGGTGCAATGGTTGATTGAGTCGGTAGATGTATTTAGATATTCGTACCAGGTCGGCAGAAAGAAAAATGTGTGTGAGGCGCAGGGAGCGGCCGCAAAAATGTTCAGTTTAGCGCCGAGTGCCAGAAGCCCCATCATCCGAATATTCCTCCCGGTATTAACCACTGTACAAAGGCGAAGATAAACATGAAGATAAGCAGCGCTATCAAAGCGTCAATGACGCGTTTTTTGGCCGCCGTGACTCGGGCCGGGTTATCGCCGGCAATTGAATACTGAATGCCGCCGACAATGACCGAGGCGACCACAACTATGCCAACTCCGGCACTCAAAAAATTTACTATCTCGTTTAGTTTTTGGCCGATGGGGTTTTTGTCCGATAGGGCATTAACTGATAGGCATTGTTCAAATTTATTCTCTCCGGCCGGCGTCGTACGGTTTATGCCCAGACAGGCGCTAGGGGTGTCGCTTTCACACTGGGCGATGGCGTCTTTATCGCCCTGATACTTAAGACAAGCCGTGTCGGTGGCAAAAACCATCGGCGCGTAGACAGTAAAACTCAAAAATAGCGACAGCGCCAGCAAAGACTTACGAACTTTAAAAAATTTTGGTGTTTTCATAGCTTTAATGCTTGCTTGAAATATAACACAATTTGGGCACAAACGTTTACGGGGTTAGCCCAGATTGTTTACCGATGACGCTTGTGCTATAGTCAACCCTATAAGACCGCCAAAATGAAAACACATAAAAAAATATGGGCCGGGATGGGCATTTTCATAAGCCTGATAGCCACAATTGCTTGGTTCCTGGCAATGCCTCACGGGGCATCGGCCGCCGGTATTGTAGGCTTTACTAAAGCTGAAATTTCCGCCATAGATTCAAATGGTTCAACGTTTTACTTCAAAGACTCGTCTACCATTGTCGGCAATATAAGTCATAACGGGACAGTGCAAGAGGTCACTTTTACCGGGTCGGGCTCGCCGGTTGCCGACCCGTCACGCCAATACATATATACCAACAGCGACAGTTTTTGCCAGCCGCCCAACCCAGTAACCGGCTATGCAAAGGTTAGTCAAGTAGTCGTTATCTTCTCAAGCATTAATCCTTTGCAGGGCAAGATAATTTCCAGCGGCTCCACCGGGCCGGCCAGCGGAAGTTATCTTTGGCCGGGACCCAACCCGCAAAACTGCGGCACTACGGTGGGCGCCAGCCCATCCCTGTTCCCCGTAAATATTAGTCAAGACAAAATAACCCCCAAACAGAATGCTCCCACCGGAAAAGGCTCTCAGTATACGACGGCTACAGTTAAGGCCGCGACCTACAAGTTCACCCAAAATGGCGGTTTAATCCAAATGAGCTTCCCAGGCACCTCAATAGACCCGATTACTTTTGCCGACCAGCAGCCCTACGACAAAACTTATGGTTTTGTTTCGCCAAGCTTTTTCTGTGACGGTAACAATGGGTCTAAAACGGCAAGTTTGACTTTGCAGCCGGGCAGTGCCGGTTTTTCTGCGGACACCATCAAGGCCCAACTAACGCTAAGTTACTTCAACGGCAACACCTGCGTGACCGACCAAAAGCTTACAATCAACGTAACTAATCCGGATGATGCGCTATCGGACGGGACTACCGCTAAACTAGCCCAAGAGTTTGCACAGTGGGACGATACGTCTATAGACATATTAAAGTGCTCGCCCGAACAAAGTTCGTGTTCCACGGATTTTTCGCTTTCTTTGCAGAATGGTAGCGGCAACACAACCTATTTGCAGTCTCCCGATTCATCCTGCGGAGGCTACACACTGGAGCTTGACGAACCCGGCAAAAATACCGGAACTTTTTATAAATCTTCGGGTGCGCCGTGCGTCAAGTCCGACTCCAGAGTGGTGGCTGTTTTGGGCACCAAAGGACAAGCTTCGGATACCAATACCGGTGACGGCGGTGCTGGCAGCACCGGTAGTGATAGTTCGGCTTGCTCGTTTAATAATGGCAGCGCCCTAGACGTTGGCCTGCAATGGATACTTTGCCCAGTAATAAAGGGCTTGAGCGCATCGGCCGATGCTATTGATAAATATGTAGAAGGCCAGCTGAACTTTAGCACCAAAGACAACCTGGGCCAGTCCGTAAAAAATGCCTGGTCTATATTTAAAGATTTGGCTTCGTCATTGGTTGTGATTTTGCTACTAGTGATGGTCTTTGCCCAAGCCATTGGCGGCAACTTTCTTGACCCATATATGGTGAAGAAAATGCTGCCCAAGCTGATTATCGCGGTAATTGCCATGCAGATATCTTGGTACATATGTGTCTGGTTTATTGAACTGGCTAATGCAGCCGGGCAAGGTATAGCCCAAATAATGGCGGCCCCGTTTGGCGGTACGGCCAGCTTAGAGTTGCCGGCGCTGCTGAAACGGCTCAGCGAAGTCTGGTTACTAATTACCGGCGGTGCTGTGACGGGAGCCGTGGTAGCTGCGCCAGTGTTAATAATTACTGGCGTAGTTGGTGCCGGTACGCTTTTATCATTCGGCTGGCCAATCCTGGTTTTGATAATACTGACGATTGTAATTGCGGTAATAGTGGCGCTGGCGACCTTGTTGGTCAGAAACGCTTTAATAATTTTGCTGGTAATGCTGTCGCCTTTGGCCTTTTTGGCCTGGGTGCTGCCGGGGACACAAAATTACTGGAAGATGTGGAAAGATAATTTTACGCGAGTACTGGTTTTCTTCCCTTTGGTTATGGCGATGATTTACGCCGGCAGAATTTTTGCCTGGACGGCCGGCAATCTGGGCGCGGCCGGGCCACTGGATTTGATAATGGTGCTGGTTGGGTTTTTTGGCCCCTACTTCTTTTTGCCCAAGGCCTTCAAGTGGGGCGGACCGTTGCTGTCGGCGGCCAGCAACGGCATAAATAACGCCTGGCCTGTTAAGAAAGGTCGTGAGGTGGCCAACCGAGAGCTGCTGGCGGCTCAAAAACGCAAACAACACGAGCTGGTTGATAAATATTATTCAAGCGCCGAACCAATTACCGAGGATGGCCAACGGGCCAGCCGACGCGACCGCTTAAGAGCAGCGCTTAAACGCGGAGTGGTCAGAACGGCCGCCGGCCAACCAATCCCTACAGCCCGGTCAACCTGGAGCATGATGCAAGAATCCGGCAAGTGGAAACAAGACGAAATTGGCCTGCTTGAAGGTAAAATGAACAATGAGTATAAGGAATACCAGAAGCGT
Organism: Binatia bacterium; assembly: GCA_035542755.1. Classification (GTDB taxonomy): domain Bacteria; phylum Patescibacteriota; class Saccharimonadia; order Saccharimonadales; family UBA10212; genus RYN-425. The sequence continues at coordinate 5,158 of DATKKU010000007.1, forward strand.
TTTGGCGTCATGAAAGCTAAAGAAATGATTAGGGATAAATACTACGACCCAACCGGTAAGAAAGCTTTCCAAAACAGAGCCTTCTTTACTTGGGCTTATGATACAAAGTCCTTCATGGAAATGGGAGAACCGCGCTGGAGAACTGGTGGCGGTAAGTATGGTGACATGTTCAAAACCCAGGGCTGGATAGACTTTATGCACGGCAACCCTCAAGCCTATGGTGACTTCAGTTCTCGTCTTGGGGGTTCTGTGCCATATAGGCTTCCTTTGGGTGGCGGGCCCAAAATGGAAGACTATATGCCCGGCGGTAAGAGATATAATATTTTGAATAATACGGACGAGATAGACGAGGAAACCGGTGAAGTTGTGAGAAATAGTGATGGCACAGCCAAGCCCAATAAACACTACAATCCGAAACTTAAAGAAATTATTGATGCTGGCGGCGGCCGGGCCGAGCAGGCTGCCGAGCTGATGGCCGACACTGAAAGGTTTATGAAAACCATTGACCAGGCTGAAGACCCCGGAG
>DATKKU010000008.1:0-23815 GCA_035542755.1 Binatia bacterium
ATTTCGTAGGTTTGCGTTGCTAAGTGGTAGTCCGCTAGCTCCTGATTGCTCATGTCCATAATTCTATACATTATCCCATGACAAACTTCAAAGGTATAATTGTTCTATGGAGCAGCCACTGGCGGAGCGCATGCGTCCGCGCAAATTATCGGAGGTGGTCGGCCAGGAACAAATCTTGGGCGATGGCAAAATGGTCAGCCAGTTGGTTAAAGCTGGCAAGCCTTTCAGCCTTATTTTTTGGGGGCCGCCGGGCAGTGGCAAAACCACCTTGGCAAGGATTATTGCTAACGAGCTAGAAGCTGATTTTGTGGAAATTTCGGCGGTCACGGCCGGCAAGGCCGACGTGACCGCCGTAGTCAAACGCGCCGGAGAAAATCAACGACTTGGCCAGCAAACGGTCTTATTCGTCGATGAAATACATCGTTTTAACAAGGCCCAACAAGATGCTTTCTTGCCGCACGTAGAAAACGGCCTGATTACGCTGATTGGCGCGACAACCGAGAACCCATCCTTTGAAGTAATCACGCCTCTGTTGTCGCGCAGCCGAGTGGTCGTGCTTGAACCCCTCAGTAAAAGCGATATCGTCACGATTATTAAGAGAGCAGCTAAGGCTGAAAAGCTAAGCGCCAAAAGGTTACCGAAAGCCGGCATTGACATGTTGGCCGAAATCTCCGGCGGCGATGCCAGGATTGCCTTGAGTAATTTAGAACTCGCAATGCAATTGACTAAAGGCGCCATAACCAAAGAAGTTGTCCAAAGCGCTGCACAAAAGCGAGTACCGGGTTACGACAAAGCCGGCGAGATGCACTACAACATCATCAGCGCCTTTATAAAGTCCATGCGCGGCAGTGATGCCACTGCCGCGCTGTATTATATGGCCCGCATGCTGCAAGCCGGCGAAGATCCAAAATTTATAGCCCGCCGGATGGTGATTTTTGCGTCCGAAGACATTGGCCTGGCGGCGCCGGCCGCGCTAAACCTGGCCGTTTCAACTTTTTTGGCCGTGGAGCGTATCGGCCTGCCGGAGTGCGCCTATAATTTATACGAATGCGCGACCGTAATGGCAAAATCGCCCAAGAGTCGCGAAGTAGCCAGCGCCATGGCTGCCGCCCAAGCCACAGCCCGACAATATCCGGATTTGCCGGTGCCGCTGCACCTGCGCAACGCGCCAACCAAGCTGATGAAAGATTTAGGTTACAACGAAGGCTACAAATGGCAGGCCGGTTTCAGAGACAAGCGCGGCTTCTTGCCCGAAGAAATACATAATATTGACTTTTTCACAGATTAGGGCGCAGAATTACAATGTAAAGGAGTACAAACTATGGAAGCACCTGACTTTTCGGATGAGGCAATTGAGCAGTTAATAGCAGATATGCGCGAGGACGCTCGGACTGAGGGAGACGCTGATGCGGAGCCAGTTCCAGTCCCTGATGAGCTGAGGCAGCGAATTATAACTAAAGGCATCCCTCTAACCGGTATGATGGCAGCAGCGGAAGCTCGCGCGGCCAAAGTTGAAATAAATGGCTGGGAGCCTTCCCCTGGCTCGGACGCGGCACACTACTACCACACGCCCGAAGAACTGCGTGAATATCTCTTCGGCGACCAAGCTGCCTAAGCATCCCAAAGGCTTTTTACCCGATGGGCTTGCCGGGGTAGACTTTTTCTAAAATTCTAAATCTTAATCTTTGGAAGGCGTTGATAACTATTTGCTAAGATAGCCTTATGATCGAACACGAAATAGTAATATCCATACCGCACAGTAGGCTAAAGATTAAGGGGGTCTTGCGCGGTAACTTAAAATCTCCGCTTGCTATTTTGGCGCCTGGACTTGGTGGCTGGATGCATGATCTTATACTCTTCAACGCCTCAAGATATTTTGAAAAGCACGGAATTTCAACACTGAGAGTAAGTTTTTACGGATACGATGATAACCAGAGGGATATTAAGGATTTTGATGTTAAGACTGCCGCAGCAGATATAGACACAATTGTTGAATATTTAATAAAAAATGACACGCCCTGGATTGTGGTGATTGGACACAGCTACAGTGGCATGGCTATCGTCTACTCTTTAGAGCAAAAATTTAATGCAGCAGTTTTATGGGACCCCAGCCACACTGGTGGATACGATGAGCCAATGGCAATAAATAATTTGGAGAAGGATTTTATCTATATAAAAAAGTTGGATTCGTACGTGTCCGGAAACGCCAGTGGCGATGTTATTTCGCGTAAAGTCTTCGAGAACTACAATCCTGGAAGTACGGCTATGGCTTTGAAGTTCAAAATACCAACACTGATAGTTAATGCCGACGGCAGTAAGGAAATGAAGGACTATGGCCAGGACTACGCCGATAGTATTAGCGCTCCCACGGAAAGTATTGTTATTCCCGGATCGACTCACTCGTTTACCGAAGATGGAGCCCTGGAGAAACTTTATGAAGCTACGCTCAACTGGATTAAACAGCGTCCCGATTTTAAATCATAAAACGGATTGGTAGTTTTGCCTGATGAGCTGGCATGGATGGATTTCTTTCAGAAATCTTAGGAGTACTTTTGAAAAGTACCAAACTTTTGACACCTTTTGTCGAAAAGGTGTCGCCAAACTCTCGGCTGCTGAAAAACTAGAGCGTCCTCGCTTGTTTTTAAGCGGGCCAAGCCGACCTCGCTAGCGCTCAAACATGCGTTTGGCCGCGAACTTAAAACTTCGTTCGTCCTTCTTTTTTTCAAATGCCGAAAAGTAAGACCGCTTGCTCTGTTTGCTCGAGACCGGAGCAATTTGAGCCGGTGCCCGGCCCGGCAAGCAAAAGCAATGGACCGCCCTCATATTTATAAGCTTCTCCGGTCACCCAAATATCATCCATAAGGTGGATTATACGCTCAAAGGAGCCTAACAAGTCTGTTTGCAGCAGTCTGGTCTTGGCTGACTATCGAGTTATATCTTTTAAGAAAATTCTGCTGGAGATTAGAAGTATTGTCTAAATCATCTTCAAAATCGTGTAAACTATCGCAAACTAATTTAAAGAACGGGGGGACATTTAGGCATGGATCATTTTCATTCAACAGAAAAACTACCCTAGGGTCGTTAAAATCCATACTGACACCCGCACGTTTAGGCGACCATTGATGGGCTAAACCGTGTCGGAATACTCTGTAAAATTCTAGTGAAAAATTACTATCGCTAAAAAGTCTGTCTCGTTTGCCCAGGTATTCGGTAATAAAATCTGAGACGGTCTGAGTCGTAGGCGCAGCGCCTGAAAAGAAGCCTGAGCATAGATCTAAGACGCTAAAGATTACTAAGGCAGAAGTGAAGTTCAGTCCCCCTTGAAAAGCTATGGGTGAGCTACTCGCTCGCGCTTGCTGAACTTGTCGTGAGACCTCCAAACATGAATGAAGATCGTTTTGGAAAAACTCCCAAATTTGCTGCCGTAGTACGTCGTTATGGATTGCCATATAGGCTCCTTTATTTTTGAATTATACGCTCAAACCGGCGATTATTTCTTGTCCCATTTTGGATGATTAGGCTGTTCAAGAACACTGGGTCTCATACGAAGGTTTAGAATGTCCCTGACTCCGTGTTCTGGTGGTAAAACCTGATGAATAACTTGTTCGCCGCCGCCAAAGCCCGGAGCTCGGAGCATCATTGTGGTTCCTGCGTCTGTTTCAAATTCGTCTGTCTGCCTAATCTTTGAATAGTCCCAATAATCTCCCGTGTGCTCAAAAATCTTAACAGTCGTAGACCCAACAATCGTAAAAGTTACACTAAGCAACTTATCGCTAGCCCGGTCCCGATGCGCACCAATAAAGTCAACGCTTGGCCGGTATCTTTGATAGCCGATTTCGGTAAGCTGCCAATCTTGGAGTTCAGGAAATTGGCGCATCCTCTGAACTGTTTCCGCAAGACTTTCGATAATAAAATTGGCCGCAGGAGTTAAAGGCTCGCCGTATTCATAGTAAGCTCTGGCATGTTGCTGCTTAACTTGGTTAGCCTTGCCCGCATTAATTGGCTTTGCTACATGGTCTCCAACTTCCAACGGAAGAGAGTCTATTTCTGCCGCCAATGCTTCTTGCGCCTGGGGGCTCATACTGGCGGCTTGAAAAAAATATCCTTGTTCACGGGTAATTTCTACAGCCGACTCTAAGTCAAAACTACTCCTAAAAACGGGGAACTCCAGAGACATAATTTAATTGTGGTTTAAAAACTACTTTTTGCAAGCATAAGCACGCTCAAAATAAGCAGGCGGTTATAAAAAAGAGAGCCCGTCCGCGCGTGGCGGACGGGCTGCTCCGTACTTCTGGGTTGGGCGGCTCACGACTCGAAGTCGCGCTGGCCCCAGCGGTGCTTCGCCCTGTAGCCCGCGGGCGAGGGCTCGTACGTCGCGCCCTCGAACTCGTAGGTGCTGCCGGTGCTGCTGATGGGGCGCAATTCGATGTCGAACGTCGGATGGGGCATGTAGCCCCGGACGTGGACATACCTCTCCAGGTGCTCGTCGAAGAACTTGCACAGCTTGAGGCCGAGCGTGTCCTCGATTGCCGCGCGACGTCGGGCTTGCTCGAGCGGCGTGTTCTTGCCGCCGTTGCCCGGCATGATGTCGAAGCAGAAGGTGGACGCGTTCTTGCGCCACGGATGGTTCCGCTCTGGGTAGATGACGACTTCGCCGCGCTTGAGGCGAGTCTCGTCGATTTCGTTGATGGCCGTGGCCACCAGCTCGTCGAGACGCCCGATTACCGCCTTGGTGAAGTTGTGCTTCGGCTCGTTCGTGCTCTCCGCGCTTGGCCCGTCAGGCAGCCAGTCCGGTTCTATCCTTGCAACGACAAAAGGCATTAAAGCCTCCAAAAGTAGGAGCATGTCGCGAAACCCTCGCGAAAAGGGACCCGATTCCTCGAATGTGCTATATTTTACAATAAAAATATACATTTATCAACATAGGCACACTCAAAATAAGTAAACTGTTAACTTTTTGGCGGTGGGATTCATAAACTTGAATTAAATACAGAAAAGTTGTATAAATACACAATAATTTATGGCTACACTAGAACAATTACCTATAAATGAAGCCAGGTCCGAAAGCTACGGCGTCAGCTACACAGCCAGGCTTTTGGTTAGCTCGTTTTTCTTCTCACAAGGAAAACAGCCAGCCCAAGATAAAATTTGGGCCTATATGGCTAAAAAATTTGGCGCCAACTTTGACCAAGACGAGATATGGCAAGCCGTTGGACCGGCGGCTAAAGCGGCTTTTGCAATACGTTCTAACGAGCGGCTACACCAGGCCGTTATCCGTGACGGCGTTCAAGAGGACACCACGTTCGAGCAAGCTAAGAATTCTGTGACTAAGCAGGCTGAGAAATTAATCGCATTTTTAGAGTCTGCAGACGATGGTTCTGATAAGCCAGGCGGCATAGAAGAGCTTACTGAGTCGCTAATCTACGTTGACGCCTATCATCTTGGCCCTCACGTAAATAGCGGCGGCCGTAGGAGACAAAGGTCGGACCGCGTACAGACATATTCGGACGGACACCTTAGCCAGTGGGTTTACTTTGGGATTATGGGCCAAAGCACTGGCATGCCCGAATATGACGCCATGTTTGAGGACATGGTGACAAGCTATAGATTGACTGGCGTGGATGACCGCACTCTTGCTCTCAAGACCGTCCAGTTAATCGAGTACCAGCTTCATTATCATCAAGACCAGGCCGAGCTTTTGCCAGATTGGGCAAAAGTGCTCACCTGGGCGCCTTCATATCAAAAATTCTAAAAGACCACTTTAAAAATATGCTCTTAATAACCTAAGCGGCTAGTCTGTTCTGGTTAGACCCGAAACCTGATAAAGTTAAAGCAAATGAAACGGCTGAGACTGCTGCCTGCGTTTGTCTGCTTGCTGGTGCTTGTTGTGGCCTTGGCGCCGACTGCCCGTGCTCAAAACGTCCAGGCCTTTACGTTGCCGTCTTTTACCGCCGATTATTATCTGGATAGAAACTCTGCAAGCACCAGCACCCTGCACACAGTAGAGGTTATAACCGCTCAGTTTCCGGATATTGACCAAAACCACGGCATCCTGCGGGCCATACCCGAAACCTACCAGGGCCACACCGTCAGCCTAAATATAGACAGCGTAACTAACGAAACCGGCGCGGCGCTGCAGTACACCACCTCCGAGAGCAACGACAACTTGGTGCTTAAAATCGGCGACCCCAATGTATATGTGCACGGCCTTGTGACCTATAAGATAACCTACGACCAAAAAAACGTAGTCAGCATAACTCCCGACCAGCAACAATTCTTCTGGGATGTTAACGGTGACCAGTGGCAGCAAACCATCGGCACCACCGTGGCACGTGTCCACATTCCAGCAGGTTTGGTGAGCAGCCTGCAGGATAAAAGGCTATGTTACGCCGGCTACAGCGGCTCTACCGATCAGACCAGTTGCCAAATAAGTCCACCGGTGGACGAAAACGGCGGCAAACTTATTACCGCTACTACTCAAAACCTGATGCCAGAACAAACGCTAAGTTTTGCGATTGGCTTTAGGGCAGGGACATTCCAGCTAGGGCCAGAAATCGCGCAGGCCAAACGGGCTCAGCAAATCAAAATTGCCGAGTATGCTGCGCTCATCGTTATTCCGCCGGTTTTGGTCGGCTCATTTTTGATTAATATGTGGCGTAAATACGGCAAAGATCCTAAGGGTCGCGGCGTAATCATCCCGGAGTACCAGCCGCCAAAAGGACTCAATGCCTTAACTAGTGACTTTATTCGCATTGAAGATGTAGAAAACATTGCCATTACCGCACTGGTTATTGAACTGGCGGTACGTCAATATTTGAACATCTACGAAGTAAAAACGGCCAGGCATCTGCTGCCGGACAGCACCAGCTACAGCTTAAAGTTAGTCAAAGACCCTTCTGATCTAACGGTTGAGGAGCAAAAAGTTTTAGATATGTTTTTTGACGGCGTTAACATAGTCGGCACCGAGATTGACTTTCAGGCTCTTAAAAGTAACGAGCAAAGACAGAGACTATTTACTGCATGCAAAAGTCTAAAAAAAGATCTGGGCAAGAGCCTGCTAGCCGCTGGCTATTTTAGAAATGATCCAACTACAGCTGGGCGAGCTTACTACATAGCTGGCATGGCTATGCTCTTTGTTAGCTTTTTTATCTACCGTGTGTCTCTGCCAGCTGCGATAAGTCTTGGCCTAACTGCGGTTATCGCTATGTTTGTTGGAGGCAATATGCCCAGTCGCAGTGCAGCCGGCGTGCAGGTGCATGATCAACTACTGGGCCTAAAGCAATATATGAAATACGCCGAAGAAGATAGAATCAAATTTTTGCAAAGTCCGGAAGGTGCAGAGAAGATTCAGGAAGCCGGCCTGAGCCCCAACGATCCAAAGTTTAGGCTGAAGCTATTTGAGAGCTTACTACCATATGCGATTATACTTGGACTTGAAAAGGATTGGGCCAAGCAATTTGTCGATGTTTATGTGGCGCCACCAAGTTGGTATGGGGGCAATATGAGTACCTTTAACTCGGTCTATCTTGCTTCGTCTCTCAATAGCTTTATTAGCGCCAACAACGTTGTCTTTGCTGCTCCCAGTGGTAGTGGCGGCGGTGGTTTTGGCGGCGGCGGAGCCGGCGGAGGCGGTGGTGGCGGCGGCGGTGGTGGCTGGTAGCCAAAGACAGCTCCCGAGATTTGTTAAAATGCTTATAAAATGAAGAAACCTAGACCAATTTTTCCGGGGTCGCCCAATACTCCGGCGCCAGAACTCCAAAATGGTTTGCCGGCTCCGCCGCCTAAATCGGATAAGAAGTTATATATAGGCATACTACTTTTGTTTGTACTGATGCTGGTGCTGATAGCCGCTATCATCGTCCGCATTTCGTCAAAAAAAGTGGCTACTCCGGTGGTTGCTGTTAATGCGTCGGTTCAAAAGACTGCGGCCAGCAATTTACCCGGTTTGCAGCTTGATAGCTCTAAAGACTATGGAAATAAATACGCCAACGGAATTTTACCGGTAGGCGACAGCATGTATGTGACCGATGGTCCCAAAGCCGGCTATGTCTACGCCTGCAGTACTTACGCCCAAAGCCTGAGTGGCGGAGCAGGCGGGGCTCAGGCCCGTGGTCCGTGGTTTGTTAGCGGTGGCACGCAGTACGATATCAATAAAAAGTTGCACGTTGCCGGCAATGTAATCTGGCAAGCCAGCTTTAGCAACAAAGTCTCAGGGACTACACGTACGATTATCACTAACGATTTGCCCAATCACCCGACTGGGGTGTTCCCGATTTCGCCAGCCGATCCGGCCTATGCCTACGACCGCAACCCCAACCACATCAAGGGTCAGACCCTAACCTATAACTTAAACGCTGCGCCTACCTATAACTCCACGCCCAGCTGCATGGGCGGCGAGGTTGGCGTAATGTTGACCGGGGTCGCGCTGTTTAGCGCTTTTGACGCCGGTGGCCGAGATGCCGGTGCTTGGGAAGTGCAGGACGCTTGCGATGGCCATCCACAGATGGAAGGTGAGTACCACTATCACACCCTGAGCAGTTGTATAAAAGATGCCAGCGTTCACACGGTCATTGGTTTTGCGCTAGATGGCTTTCCAATAACCGGGCCGCAGGTGGGCGACGGTAACGTTTTGACGACGTCCGATTTAGACGAGTGCCATGGCCTGACTAGTTCGGTGGTCTTAGACGGTAAGACCGTTACGACCTATCACTATGTAATGACCGAGGACTTTCCATATTCGGCCAGCTGTTTTAGAAGCACGCCAACTAACCCGCCCAATCAACTCGGCCACTAGAGGTTGCTTGGCTTGTGGATAGTTGGGTAAAAATGTCACACTTTACCCTTGACGAGGGGTGTTAACCGGATTATGCTTAAAACGGCTATACAAAAAAGCCAAAAGTACACCTCACTAAAGGAGACGGAAGAGATTCCGTCTCCACTCTTTTTATCAGCAAATCAGCGGCAAAAAAGTCCCGTAAATAACAAATAAGACCCCGAAGGGTCTTATTTGCTTGGAAGTTCTCTCCGAAGAGAGGACTCCCGCAGTGAAAAATCATTTCTGGTTTTTCACTGTTGCCACCTCACAGTGGCTAAGTACCAATATATTACTATGGCAACTGCGCGTCAACTTATTTTTTTGCCCAAATGCCCGGCAATATGCACATGTTTATTTTTAAGATGAGTGGCTGTGGCTAAGCTGTGGGTAAGGCTGTGGGTAAAACTTTATGAAACTTTTTGACGGGCCGAACACTATGTACCAGGACGGCTAATATTTAGTCATTAATTATCAAGCGGGTAGTAAATACTAAGCTAATTCTCAGCCCAAGCTTGGTAAACTGGGTGTACATGAAGCGTGCTTTAGTAGTTATTCTGGCGATAGCTGTCTTGGGAATTTTGCGTTTGGTCTCAACTCACAACGGTTCTACCACCAGCACCGATAGCTCGCAGTCCAGTGCAACCAACGTAAATACCGGCTCACAAACTTCGTCGGATTCTCAGTCGGCTACCTCTCAATCCGACGCAGCAAGTGCTAAATATAAAGATGGAACTTTTGCCGGCAGCGCCGAAGACACGCCCTACGGAACAGTCAAGGTGGCCGCGGTCATTAGCGGCGGTAAGATTACTGATATTAAGTACCTGCAAATGCCCAACGACGAAGGCCACACACAAGAGGTAACGGCCTATGCCGAGCCACTTTTAAAGCAGGCTGCTATCAAAAAACAAAGCCCTAATATAGACTTTGTTTCGGGCGCTACCGATACCAGCTTTGGTTTTAAGGCATCGCTTCAAGCGGCGCTTGATGCCGCGGCTTCAAACACTTAAGCACTAAGTCGTCTTAAGTTAATATAAGCTAATGCGTGCCAATAAAATAATTATGGGGACCGGTGTCAGCCTTGATGTCCCTGGAGCTAATCAGTCGCTTATAGATGCGGTTTTTACTCGCCTAGAGGACATAGATGCCCGCTTTAGCACTTATAAAAAATCTAGCGATGTTAGCCGGTTTAAGACGGGTGAAATTGCTGAAAAAGACTTTAGCCAGGAGATGAAGCAAGTCTTTGCCGCCTGCAAGTCTGCTGAGGCTCAGACCAACGGCTATTTTTCGGCCTGGGCAAGCGGCAGCTATGATCCGAGCGGCTATGTTAAGGGCTGGGCAATCGCCGAGGCCGCTAAGGTTATAAAAAAAGCGGGGCACGGCACTTATTGTATCGGCATCGGCGGCGACATACTGGCTGCTAGCGACGGTGACAAGGTTTGGAAAATTGCCATTGAAGACCCCCGGGCCAAAAATGAAATTCTGGCGGTCGCCGAAGTTAAAAATATGGCGGTGGCCACCAGCGGTAATTATCGCAGGGGGGCTCATATTATTAATCCGAAAAACCGGCAGCCGGCTGATGAAATCTTAAGCATCACTGTAGCCGGCCCCGAAATTATAGACGCTGACGTGCTGGCAACCGCCGGCTTTGCGCGCGGCTTTGATGGGCTAAACGCTATAGCCGAGTGGGCTAAAGACTACCGAGCCTTGATGATAGACAAGACTGGCAGGCTGTTTATGACCGAAAACATGCAGCAGCTGCTGGTAAAAGACTAATTATAGCCGGGAAAGAAGTCGGTGTTGATTTGGCTGCGTTTTACGCCAAGGCCTAGCAATGTTTGGCGGACGGCCGCCACAAAACCCTGCGGCCCGGAAATGTAAAACAAGCGTTGTTTATAATCCGGCAGCCCGGCTTTAAGCAGCTCGGCACTAAGTGTACCGCGCGGCCCAGTCCAGCTAGCCGGGGCATTTGGACCGGCTATGTAGCTGGTTTTTACACCGACCGCCTCGGCTTTTTTAAAATCTTCGCTATAAGCAATCTCGGACGGCAAATTAACGCAGTAAAATAGCTGCGCGTCGCGCCGCTGCTGGCTGTCCAGCAGGTACTTAATCATGCTATGAAACGGCGTAATACCTATGCCGCCGGCCACAAAAGCTAGTTTGCGCTTTTGGTCACTGGGTAGCGTAAAGCTACCGGCCAGTTGCGAGGCCAGAATAATATCGCCCGGCTTGAGACTTATTAGCTTACTTTTAAAATTGCTGGACTTTTGCGAGGGAATTTTAACGCTAAACGTCATGTTGGCTTCAGTTGGCGAGCTGGCAATAGTCAAATAGCGCCGGTTGCCATGGCTGTCGGTAGCCACTCCAGGCAGCGTCCACTCCAGATACTGTCCGGGTTTGAACTTAAGTTTTTTGGGGGCTTTAAACGAAAAACTGTATATACCCTCGGCCTCTTTACGTTTACCGACAAAATTATAAAGCTGGCTGCGGTTGGGATTCATGGCATAAGTAGCCAGGTTGCCAATCAGCAGCGACTCTTCTGGCGAGATACGCAGGCGGGTGACCGAATAAAAGAAGCCCACAATTACCGCGTATATCAGGCTTTGGTTTAACATGGTCGGCGATGTCAGCGGCTCGGTTAACATGACCGACCCAAAGAACAGCAGCGGGCTATGGTCCAAACTGGCCCACAGGTTGTGCAGGACTCCGTCCGACGGCGTTTTTACAATCAGACACACAACGTAAACCAATATAAAAGCAATAAACATCTGGAAGTGCTTCATTTTTCGCAGTATTAAAACTGCCCCAATTATCAAAACCGGTGTTAGTAAATGGGCGCCCACCCACCAACTGGCGTAACTATGCAGCACAACTCCGGCTATGAATGCCCCAAAAGCCGCAGGGTTAAGCAGGTGTCGCCGATTAATGGTCAGTGCGTACTTAGAGACAATGGCGGCCAAACCGGCGGCGGCCAATATCAAAAATCCCACCAGTGTTGAGGCCGGCGACAAAATTAGGCTCAGGATTAGAGCCGTAATTAATCCCGACTCGTGGTTGGCCGGTAGTTTAAACAATCGGGCCAGGACTAGATTGGACGAGCGACAGACCACCACCAAAACCGCCACCGACAGCCCCAAATCAAAGGCCGTAAACGGCAGTCGGCCGGCCAGCGCTAAAACCAGGCCCAGCCCAACGTATATATAAAGAAGATATAAAACCAAACGGTAGCTGGTAATTTTATCCAGCAACTTGTCCAGCAGGTCGGCCGGATATTGCAGGTTAAGATTAATCGGTTTCACTGATAGTCATAATATCAATTGGCCAACGTCAGTTACAGCTTATGCTTGGTTAAGGTTTTGGTTAAGGAATTCCAGGGTTAGCTTCCAGGCGTCGTCGGCGGCTGGTTTATTGTAGGTTAAGGGATTGGTGTCGTTAAAAAAGGCGTGTCCGGCGTCCTTATAAATCTTGTATTTAAAATCCTTACCGGCACCAGCCAGGGCCTGTTTAATAACCGGGATGTGCTCGTTTAGCGATTCATCGCGCTGGCCATAAAAAGCCATAACCGGGCAATTTATTTTACTAACGTCCTCTAGCCAGTGTTCGCCGTGGCCGTAAAACGGTACGGCTGCCGCCAGTTCCGACTGATTGGCCGCCAGCCCAAAGCTGTATGTTCCGCCAAAGCAAAAGCCGACCACGCCAATTTTGGTAACACTCGGCTCGGTTTTAAGATACGAAAAACAGGCTTGTAGCTTGTCTATAACCGTCGGCGCAAAGTCCGGCGCGCCCAAAGGGGTCATCATGGCTCTAATTTCCACCTGATGTTTGGGCCGCTCAACCGGGTCAAATAAAACCCTCTGGAGTTCCGGCTTGGCGTGCTTTGCTACATCGGTGCCGGCCAGTAGGTCGGGGGCGATAACTTCAAAACCGGCTTCGCAAAAACGCCCGGCGACGTCTTTAATGTGGTCGGTTAGGCCCCAAACTTCATGAATCAGGATAATTGCCGGGTGGGGTGTCTGGCCGCTGGCGCAGACCCTATATATAGGTATGCCCTGGTTTTTATACGGAATCTCCATCATAGACTGCGAATCCATGGCCAAAACGGCACCTCCTTATATATAAATTATAACAAAGCCGCTAGCCGGAGGCTTTACCGGCGCAGACAAGACAGGTCTCTTCCTCGCCGAGCTCGGCCATCCAATGTTTGGTGGCCTTAAGGACATTTTCTAAGTCGTGATATGCCACCCAGTCGGCGGCGCTTCTAAGCGCCCAGCCGGCTTTTCCGTAAGTGTGTACTCGTTTCCAGATAACTGCCGCCCAGCCGGGGCCGGCCGGTGTGGCGTAAGACGGCTTGGCAGCTTTGTAAACCTTTGGTTTTTTACCGCCGCTCAGTCGGGCTAAGTTGGCGGCTACAAATTTGGCATCGTGCAGGGCCGTTTGGGCCATACCGGAATAGGTTGTGTCGGCGTTGTCGCCAATTACATAGATATCGTCCTCGGCAGCCAAAAACTGGTCAACGGCTACTTTGCCGTGCTCGGTCAGCGTAAAATTGTTAGTTTTGAAAAACGGATGGTTAGTGACACCGGCCGTCCAGACAACGCTGTGACTTTCTAGAGTCTTGCCGCTAACTTGCAGGCCGTCGGCGGTCTCGGCCTTAACGGTCTGCCCAAGATACAGTTTGACTCCCAAGTGCCTTAGCCGTTTAGCTAGTGCGTCGGAATAGTGCAGCGGCATACGCGGCATTAACCGCGGTGCGGCCTCCACCAGGTCTACGTGGATTTTGCTGTCGCTGAGGCCGTGCATTTTCATAACGTGGCGCACGTAACCGGGCAGGGCGCCAGCCAGTTCTACGCCGGTCGGGCCGCCACCAATTATTACGTAGTTAAGATCGGGCTTTTTGTCATCCACGAGGTGCTTGTGCAGATGGTCTCGCAGGCGGTGGGCCTCCTCTAGTGTTTTAATGCCGTAGGCGTATTCCTGCAGGCCCTTGATGCCAAAAAAGTTGGTCACCACACCAATAGCCAAAATCAAAACATCGTAAGAGTATTTTTTGCCGCCGGCTACCGTCTTATTTTGCCTATCAACTTTTTCAATTTTGTCTTCTATGACTTTCACGTTTTTGCCGGCAAAAATCTCGCCAAGCGGTATAGACGAAGCGGCACTTTTACCACCGGTAGCCGCGCGGTAGAGGGTTGGGTAATATCTAAAGTCGTCTTGGTCAGAAATAAGTGTCACTTCAAATTGCTCGTGGGGCGCAAGCTCTAACGCGGTTTTAACACCACCAAAACCACCACCAACAATTACGATTTTTTGTCTTTTCATATAGCTTAAATTTTAACCTAAAGCGCATTTTACGGCGAGTTTTATTGTCGTTTATGGGTGTTTAGATTAAACTAGAAATAATTACGAGACTTTAATTAAGAGAGGGTTTTATATGGCCGAAAAAGCCAAAAGAGAATTATCAAAGCATGCTGAAAATAAATGGGTGATACTGGCTCTAATGGCTCTGGCCCAGTTCATGGTGGTCCTCGATGTATCCATCGTTAATGTGGCGTTGCCCTCGATGGCTAAAGATTTACACTTTGCACCAAGCTCATTGCAGTGGGTAGTAACGGCGTATGCACTAACATTCGGCGGATTTTTGCTACTTGGTGGTCGGGCTGCGGACCTTTATGGTCGCCGCAGAATTTTTATCGCCGCGGTTTCGTTTTTTGCTCTTATGTCACTTCTTTGCGGCTTAGCGGCCACGGACACCCAGGTAATTATAGCCCGAGCTTTTCAGGGCTTGGCTGGTGCCTTTATGTCCCCGGCGGCCTTGTCTATTGTTCTGACCGAATTTAGAGAAGGTAAAGAGCGCAATACCGCGCTAGGTGTTTGGGCGGCTGTAGCGGCCGGTGGCGCGGCCTTTGGAGTGCTGCTTGGCGGAGTTCTTACTCAGTACCTCAGTTGGCGCTGGAACTTTTTCGTAAACGTTCCGGTTGGCATTTTTGTGGTTTTGGCTTCAATGCGCCTATTACCGCACCATATTGGCGAGGAGAACAAGAAGCTCAAGCTTGATTTTCCCGGAGCAGTGTTGGCTACTACCGGTTTGATGGCTTTAGTTTACGGTTTGAGCGAAGCACCTCAGCGTGGTTGGGGCTCTTCGCGCGTAATCGGCTTTTTGATTGCCAGCGCTGTGCTGCTAGTAAGTTTTGTAATCAACGAGACACGCACCGACCAGCCACTACTACCGCTGAGGCTGTTTAAAATCAGGAACGTCGCCGGGGGCAACGCTACA
This sequence comes from Binatia bacterium, assembly GCA_035542755.1. GTDB lineage: Bacteria > Patescibacteriota > Saccharimonadia > Saccharimonadales > UBA10212 > RYN-425. The sequence continues at coordinate 15,087 of DATKKU010000008.1, forward strand.
GCCTTGGCCATTGCCTGTACGCTGTTCTCGATGTTTTTCTTCATGACACTTTACGTTCAGACCGTACTGGGCTACGGCCCGGCTAAAGCCGGGGTATCGTTTCTGCCAGTAACGCTAGTCATTGCCATTACTTCGGGCATTGTTTCTAATCTGGTAAACAAGATCGGCTATAAGCCGTTTCTGGTTGCTGGGCCAATAGTCCTGGCCATCGGGCTATATACACTGAGTACCACCATGAAAGTTGGCGGCAACTACTGGCACAACGTATTCCCCGGCTTAGCGCTCTGCGCGTTTGGCATGGGACTTTCCTTCATCTCCATGACACTAGCAGCCACATCGGGTGTACCCAGGCACTTTTCTGGTATTGCCTCGGGTATATTAAATACCAGTCAGCAAGTTGGCGGGGCTATTGGCCTGGCCATACTTTCCGCAGTCTTTGCATCTACCTTTAAGGCTCAGGCTGCAGCTGGCACAGCTTTGAACTATGCCAAAATAGATGGTTACCAAGCCGGTTTACACGTTGGCGTTGGCCTAGCGATCGCCGCTGCTCTAGTCGCTGCCCTGGTAGTCAAGAACGAAAAGGTCAAGCCCGATCTGGCCGCTGCAGCTTAGCCCCTAGAGCAATTGGCGCACAGGCCGTAAACGCGGCTACGCTTACGCTTCGCCTTATGAGACACCCGACATCGTGGGTTTCTCATCGCGCCGGCAAAATGGAATACATTTTGTCGGGCTACTCATCCCGATGAGTTAATTTTTAGAACAGTTTGCGCACAGGCCATAAACTTCTAGCTGGTGGCCGCGCGGTGCAAAACCATCCTTAGCAGCCATAGAATCTATCATGGTCTCCAGCATCGGGCTGGCTGGTAAGCTATGGGTTTTGCCGCAGTTTGTGCAATAAAAATGATGATGATGCCCCTGGAAAACGTCAGATAGTTCTATCTTATATTTCCAGCCAATGTTGAGGCGGTGGACGATGCCAAGCCGCTCGAACAGTTCAATAGTTCTATAAACTGTGGCTCTGTCAACACTACCACTGAGCCGTTCTATTAAGGCGTTCAGGCTCTGTGGCTCTTGGTTTAGCAGGGCATCAAAGACTATTTTGCGGGTTTTGGTCAGGCTGGCGCCGTCCGCCCTTAAAAGTGCTCTAAGATTATCGTGATGCATGGCAAAATTATAACTTTTTGCGACAAATTTGCAAAAATATAATTCTTTAAGTAAATTGCATGTTATGCGTAATTGGAAAAAACCTCTCAGTATACTTTTAGTGATATTAGTTCTTTTATTTGTTGGCCTTGCGGTTCACTCGAACAGCAAACCCAGTGCCAACGGCAATAAAATTCAGGTAGTAGCTGGCGAAAACTTTTGGGGTAATTTAGTGAGTCAGGTGGGTGGCACGCATGTCAAAGTTACAAGTATCGTATCGGATCCCAATGCCGACCCTCACGAATACGAGGCTACCAACACTGATGCCCGGTCAGTGGCCAACGCCAACTACGTGGTGCTTAACGGTGCCGGTTATGATAGCTGGGGCGACAAGCTACTGGCGGCCAATCCAAGTTCTAGCCGCCGGGTGCTGCACGTGGCTGACCTAGTTGGCAAAAAAGACGGCGATAACCCCCATCTGTGGTACTCCCCGGATTACGTAAACACGATGGTTGATAGGGTAGCGTATGATTTGGAAACTCTCGACCCGGCTGATAAAACCTACTTTGAAACCCAACTCAAAAAAACCCATGACTCCTTGGCTGGTTACCAGAACCAAATCACGGCCATTAAACAGCAGTATGGTGGTACCAAAGTCGCGGCTACCGAAGACATATTTGTCTATTTGGCCAACGCGGCCGGTCTCAATTTAATATCGCCGCCAGCCTTTATTGAGGCCGTGGCCGAAGGCAACGATCCGCCTGCCCAGTCTATTGCCCAGTTTCAGCAACAGCTTCAAAGCGGCGAAGCTAAGGTTTTGGTTTACAACCTCCAGACCGTCACGCCGCTAACCGATAATGTTAAAAAAATGGCCGCTGACAACAATATACCGATAGTCGGCGTAACCGAGACACTGACGCCGCTGGGGGCTTCTTTCCAGGCTTGGATGGGCGCCGAAGTCGCGGCTTTGCAAAATGCCCTTAACTCCGCAAGCCGCTAGAGTTAAGCTATAACTATGTCCGGTAAAACCAGAACGCCCATTATTGAGGCCCATGCTCTTAAAGCGGTCTACGGAACAAATATTATTTGGAATGATGCCGAGTTTGAAGTTAAAAAAGGGCAGTTTGTTGGCGTCTTGGGTCCAAACGGCGCCGGCAAAACAACTCTGTTTAAGTTAATTTTAGGAATATTACCAACGGCTGGCGGCCACCTGCGTGTCTTTGGCCGCCAGCCAAGCCGCGGTAACCGGCGTATCGGCTACGTGCCACAACGGCACTTGGTAGACAAAGACGTAAGGCTGGAGTCACTAGAGCTGGTGCGACTGGGGTTGGGCGGTCTTAAATGGGGCCCGGAGAGTTACAGTGGTATTCATAAAGAATCAGAACAAGCCATGGCGGCGCTCAAAAGCGTTGATGCGGAAGATCTGGCCCACAGACCCCTGGGTATACTGTCCGGAGGCGAGCTGCAACGGGTGTTTATTGCCCAGGCTCTAATTGGCAAACCGGACCTGCTGCTGTTGGACGAACCATTGGCCAATCTTGACATTCGTCGCCAGACCAACATGATAAATCTCATAGCTAAGATTGCCAGAGAAAACAGCGTAACGATTTTGCTAATAGCTCACGACATTAACCCATTGTTACCGTCTATGGACAAAGTCATTTATATGGCCAACGGGCAGGTAGCCAGTGGTAGAACCGAGGAAGTGATAAATTCAGCAACACTTAGTCGGCTTTATGACGCCCCAGTTGAGGTTCTTAAAGATTCACGTGGTAGGTTAGCCGTTCTGGGGGCTGAGGAGGCCGCGCACCCCCATGGATAATTCTTTTAGCTGGAACTTGCTGACTGATTTGCAGAATATGTGGCAGTACGATTTTATGCGCCATGCGTTTGAAGCTGGTACTATCGTGGCTGTTGTGGCCGGGATTATCGGCTATTTTGTGGTGCTGCGGCGCTCGGCTTTTGCCGCTCACGCCCTAAGCCACGTGGGTTTTGCCGGTGCCGCCGGAGCGGTTTTAATAGGCGTCAACCCGATTGCTGGTTTGCTGGTCTTTACCAGTGCCGGTGGCCTGACTATGGCCGCGCTGGGCCGCCGGGCAGCCAACCGTGATACTCAGGTCGGTATCGTGCTGTCATTTATGCTCGGCCTTGGCGTTTTATTCATAAGTCTGTATAAGGGCTACGCTACCGAGGCCTACTCTATTCTATTTGGCCAAATTCTCGGCATCAGCAGTGGCGACGTGTTAGTTACGCTTGTAGCCGGATTGGTAGTGATAACCGCAATGGTGTTTATATTCAGGCCGCTGTTGCTGGCATCACTTGATGAAGATGTTGCCGAGGCCAAAGGCTTGCCGGTAGCGGCGCTAGGTCTGGGATTTATGCTGTTGATAGCCGTGGCTGTATCAATAGCCGTGCAAGTAGTTGGCGTGCTCTTGATTTTCGCCCTGATGGTCACCCCTGCCGCTATTGCCGAGCGTACTACCCATACGGCCGCCCGCGGCGTAATCGTAGCCGTTATAGTGGCACTTTTAGTTACCTGGTTCGGTCTGTTTGCGGCCTACTATCTGTCTTATCCGGTCAGTTTTTTCATCACCTCGTCAGTTTTTGTCGCCTATGTTTTGGTGCGCCTTCGCCAAGCCCGACGATTAACTTAAAACAATTCCGTTTGCTGGTCGGGCAGCTTATAATTTAGCCTAAGAGATGTTCATTAGCGACCGCCTGAAGGCAATATCTGCTAAGCGGAAATCCAACCAATCAAGGCTTGGTTATGTTGGGGTTTTATCAATAATCCTTTTATTTATCGTCGTTAGTTTGGCGCACCTTAGCCCGTACCGGCCAGCTGGTAGCGGGCAGACACAGTACTACCGAGCCCGCGTCTTAAGCGTGCATAATCAAAATGATCGGTTTGGCGGCCGTGACGAGAAGATGCAGGTCAGACTTATGGACGGTCCGGCTAAAGGGGACGGCATCACGGTACTGCGTAATATAACCCTGGGAGACAGTAGTTACAGACGCCTGCCGGTTGGCAGTGAGGTACTGCTCACCAGGCAACTAGGCAACGGCAGCCAGTATTCATATCTAGACCGCTGGCGTGTGCCGGGTGTAGCTACCCTGTTTTTAATCTTACTGTCGCTAGTAGTCATTGTTGGCTGGTGGCGAGGCATTACTAGCGTACTAGGCCTGTTTATCAGTATCGGCGTGCTGGCAGGTTATGTGGTGCCGCGGATTGTTGATGGTCAGTCGGCTTACACTACTTGCGTGCAGGCTGCATTTATCATCACGGCAGTGTCCGTCTACGCCGCCCATGGTTTTAGTAAACGTACCACGATTGCGTTTATCAGTTCGCTGGCCAGCCTGTTGGTAATTATCGGGCTGGTGGCGCTAGCCACTTATCTGGCTGGCACTTCAGAAGTAATCAATGACGAGACCTACAGCATTTTATATAGCCCGCACTCAGTCAACTTAGCCGGTCTGCTGACGGGCGGTATAATCATTGCCTCCCTTGGGGTAATTTATGACATAACTACCGGCCAAGCTGCCGCCGTAGACGAAATATATAAGGCCCATAAAAAACAGTCCACGCGGGTTTTATATAAAGGCGGCTTGTCGGTGGGACGGGAGCACATCGCGGCGCTTATTAATACCTTGGCGCTGGTTTATGTCGGCATTGCTTTTCCATCCATTGTCATTACGGCGCTTTACAACCACGTACCACTTATCGTTGCCACTAATGACGAGCTGATAATAGAAGAAGTGGTGCGTACCTTTGTAGCTACTGCCGGCGTACTGCTGGCCGTGCCGCTGACCACTTGGCTGGCGGCTTACATATTGCCGAAATGGTACGGCTCAAAAGGCAAGCGCTTTGACAGATTCATGAAAGAGACCATCAACTTTTAGGGTCAGATTATTGGCGGCCCACGCATATAAAGGTATAATGCTTACGTAATGTCAAAGATAAAAATCCTGGTAATTGTCTGTTTGTTGGCTGGAATCGGCCTGTTTGTTTATAAACACCAAAATGCCAAGCAAGATGTAGTCAAAGCTCAACAGACTGCTCAGACTGCAAAAGCTGATGCCGCCAAGGCCGCTGCTGCCGAACTGGCCAGCCACTGTAAAGACAATGTTTCCGGCCAACAAATCGTGGTGAGCATCAGCAAGCAGCACATGTGGGCCTGCAATGGTCTAACGGTGGCTTATGACAATCCGGTAATAACCGGCATGCAGATGTACCCATCAGAGCTAACTCCACCCGGAACTTATAAAATTTACGCCAAAACTACCGACCAAACTCTGGCCGGCTCAGACTTTACCGGCAGTTGGAGCGACTACGTTAATTACTGGATGCCGTTTTTAGACAATAAATATGGCACCTACGGTTTTCACGACCTGACTCAAGACGCAAATGGCGCCAACGGTAGAGCCGATAGTGACTTTGGCAACGTTGACATCAACGCGCCGTACACTGCCGCCAAGCACGGCAGCCACGGCTGCGTGGAAATGCCACTGGCCGCCGCCAAGTGGCTATACAATTGGGCTCCAGTCGGCACTAGCGTAGTAGTGCAAAGCTAAAAGTCAGCTATTTGCTAGACTGTATATATGATAGTGGCGGTAATTATTTTGGCGGTGCTGGTGGCGGCAATGGCTGGGGCATTTGCGTGGCTGTTTTTACGCGGTCAAAAACCGGCTCAAAAAGATTCTGACGCCACTATGCTACTCAAGGCTGACATGAGCGAACTTACCAAAGCGATGGGCAGCCTGCAGCAGGGTCTGCAAAAGCAGCTGAGTGACCAGCTAGGCAGCAGCAACAAACAAATGGCGGCCCAGTTTCAAGCTAGCGCCAAAATTATCGCCGATGTTACTCAAAAACTAACTGAGCTGGATAGAACTAACAAAAGTGTTGGTGATGTGGCTAACGAACTCAAAACTCTGCAAAACGTTCTGCAAAACCCCAAGCAGCGCGGCGTGTTGGGTGAGTATTACCTGGACCAAATTTTAAAAAACCTGCTGCCGCCCGGCAGCTACGAGCTGCAGTACAAAATGGGCGTGGGCACGACTGTGGATGCCGTTATCAAGCTAGACGACAAACTGTTGCCAATTGATAGCAAATTTTCTTTAGAAAATTACAACCGGCTGATTGATGCTAAAGAAGCCGAGCGCCCAGCGCTAGAGCGAGCCTTTAAAGAAGATCTTAAGCGACGAATTGATGAAACTGCCAAATACATCCAGACCAACAAGGGTACTCTGGACTTTGCCTTTATGTTCATACCAAGCGAAGCGATTTATTATGACTTGCTGGCCAACAAAGTTGGCGCCGCCGGGGTAAGCGGCCGCAACTTAATGCAGTACGCCGCCAAAGATAAAAGGGTAACAATTGTCGGCCCCAGCACGCTTTCCGCCATGCTGCAGGTAGTGGTGCAGCAACTGCGCGGCATGGAAATCCAAAAAGATACCGACAAAATTAGAAAAAACATTGAGCAGTTAAGCAAGCACCTGCTGGCTCACAACGGTTACATGCAAAAGTTGGGCAGCAGTCTGGGCACAACCGTTGGTCACTTCAATACGACCTATAAAGAACTGGGCAAAATTGATAAAGATATCGTAAAAATTGCTGATACCGAGCCCTCAGTAGAACCCGTTCTTCTGGAACGCCCCAACTTGGACGACTAGTTGATGGAAAAAGTAGCCGCATTAATATCTGCGCTGCTAGCTCTTAGCGCCGCCCCACCGTACATAATTGATACGCTGAACCGTAAAACTAAGCCGCAGCGTGCAACCTGGCTAATTTTTAGCGTGCTCAGCACTATCGCTTTCGTGTCGCAGTTGAAACTTGGCGCTAGCTGGTCGTTAGTGTTCTTGGGGCTTGATGCCCTGGCCAGCATGGTAGTGCTTGGACTCTCTATACCACTTGGAGTGGGAGGGCACACACAGCTGGATAAAGTGGTGCTGGCGATTGCCGGAATAGGTACAGTCATCTCTGTTGTGACAGACCGGCCAATCATCGCTCTGCTAGGCGTGATAGCCGCGGATATATGTGGCTTTGTGCCAACTATCAAAAAGGCATATCTAGATCCGGGGAGTGAAACTACAATAAGTTGGCTTTTGTTTGGTGGCGCAGGTTTGTTTGGTGCTCTAGCTGTTGGAAGCTTGGAAGCTAAACTCTTGATCTATCCTCTGTATATTGCATTAGTTTCTTTTAGTATCCCGTTGGTGCAATTGATCAGTCCTAAAGGGAACAAAGCAAGAGCTAAGACTTAATCAGGTCAATCGTCAGGGCGGCGGTCCAGGAAAAGTTTTCGGCTCCGGCTGGTGTGCCGTGCAGCGGACTAAAATATTCGCTGGGTCCGTTTTTGGCAACCAGCTCAATGGTTTGCTCGGTCAGTTTCTTGGCTTCATCATCAAACCCATAGCGCTTTAGACCCTCAATTATCAGCCAGTTGGTATTTATCCAGGTTGGCCCTTGCCAGTACCGAAGCGGCTCAAAATAGTGAGAACTTAACGGTACGCTGGGCACCGGCCATTTTGGCCCAAAGCAGCGCTGTTTTTTGAGTAGATTAACCAAATGCTCGGCGCGCTCTTTAGTAATTGCGCCCGAATATAGCGGCATAAAGGTTGCAATGGTCGGCTCCTCTATTAATTTATGAGTAGCAAAACTGCGGCTGTAGTACTGGCCGGTATTTTCGTCCCATAATTCCTCCAGTGCAGATTCCGCCATCTTCATGTGCAAGGAAAGCCCATCGGGCAACTCTGCAGCAATCTCACTGGCAATTTCGCGCAGGCAGGTGTTGGCGCGAATAAGGATGCTATTAAAGGCTAAATCCTCAACCGAAAACAACGAACGTGCCAGCAGGGCTTCGGAGTTATAGGCTTTGCGGCGCAGGCGGTGCAGGGCCGCCCACTGGGTCATGGCTTCAATATTACTGATGCGCTGGCCGGCGCTAACGTGCCTGGTATCGCGCCTAACCAAGTTAACTGCTACGTCCAGGTGCAGCCTTTCAACCAGCCCCACCCAGCGCGGCATGTTATGCTTTCGCATCTCGCTTATCCAGGGCGGCGAGCTGTCCATGCCGCTTTCGTAAGGATGCAGCAGCAAAACCAAGCCCTCGCTGTGCGGGTCGCGCTCTACATACAGCCACTCGTGATAACGCAGCAAATGGGGATACATTAAGCGGTACCAGCTGCGGCGCTCGGGCTTGTTCAGCTTTTTGCCGACTTGTACTACCGCTTCGGCCAGCATCGGGGGTTGGGTTATGCCGGTGGTGGCAACGTCGGCCGGAGAATAAGGGCTAACGTAACTGCGCCATAGTTCGCGCTCGCGCCGGTACTGCTTGCCATCGGCAAAAATCAGGTTGGGCAGCATGCCGTTGTCCCACTGACCGCGCAGCAGGCTGGTCAGCTCAATTTGGGCACGCTGCACGTCCAGGTGCCGCAGGCCAATCGCTACAAAGCAGCTGTCCCATAACCACTGGTGTGGGTAAATATCCGGCGCCGGCACTGTCCACAATTTACGGTCGTTCTGCTTTAGAACTTTTTTTAAATCTTCTAGCAATTTTGTTTTATCAACTTCGGCCATATCTTTTTAGTATATC
>DATKKU010000009.1:0-39959 GCA_035542755.1 Binatia bacterium
ATAGAAATTGACGCCGCCAGCAACCGCCGCATTGACGAAATCAGAGATCTGCGCGACAAGGTGCATATTACGCCAACCTCGGCCAAATATAAGGTGTACATTATTGACGAAGTGCACATGCTAACCCGCGAGGCTTTTAACGCTCTGCTAAAGACCTTAGAAGAGCCGCCGCAGCACGTAATATTTATCTTAGCCACCACCGAGTCGCACAAACTACCCGACACAATTGTTAGCCGCACCCAGCGCTATAACTTTAAGGCTATGTCTGCTGAAGTTACCTATACCCAGCTGGCAAGTATTGCCAAAAAAGAGAAGATGAAGGCCGACGAGCCGGCGCTGCGCCTGCTGGCCGAGTTCGGCGACGGCAGTATGCGCGATAGCATTAGTTTGCTGGACCAACTGGGCTCCGGCGGCCAGCACGTGACCGAGGCCGTGGTGCGCGAGCAGCTGGGCCTGCCGGAAGATAAAATGATAACTGCTCTTTTAAAGGCCACGGACGAGGGCAGGTCAAAAGACATCTTAAATCTAGTGGACAAACTGCGGGCTGAAGCTTCGGACCCGGTCAACGTAGCTAAATTACTTGCTAAATCACTGCGCCAGGCTGCTTCTAACGACCAGGACTACTCTGTGGACCTGCTGCGAGACCTACTGGAGGTTAGCTCTAGCTCTAAGCCCTTTGACACGCTGGAAATAGCTCTCCTGGAGGCGGCATCGCAGATTGAGTCAGATAACCCTGTTCAGCCTCAGCCCGAGGTTGTTGAAGAAATAGTAACAGAAACTGAAGAGCCAGAACCAGAAGAGGTTGCCGAAGCTGAGCCACAGCCCCAAAGGCAAAAAGCCGTAACTAAGGCAGGCAACTTTGATTTATCAATGTGGGACGATGTGCTAACAGTTGTTAAACGCCAAGCTCCATCGCTATATACAGCGCTGCGCCTAGCGGTGCCGACGCTGGACGGCACAAGCCTAACCCTAGCCTTTGAGTTTGCACTGCATCAAAAAAAGCTAGACCAGGCCAAGCAAAAAGACGTAGTCGCCGCGGCTATAGAGGAAATATCCGGCGCCAAGCTTTTAATCACATGCATAGTGGATAAAACCCAGGCTCGCTCTAACAGTAGTGAGTCGGCCAGTTTATACACGGCCGATAAGCCCGACGAGCAACTTGAAACCATAAACAATATTTTCGGCTCGGCTGAAGTGTTAGAATCCTAAGGGTAGAGGGGTAGTTTATGGACGACGTTATTGCAAAGGCTAGTACACAGCCTCAGAATCTAGATGTAGAAGCCAGTTTGCTGGGCGGCCTACTGATAGATTCTGATGGATTTTTAAAGATTAGCGACATAATTGAGGCCGACGATTTTTTTGACCAGCGCCACCGAGTAATCTTTGCTGGCATGCGCACCATTTATAACAAGCGAAGCCCGCTTGATATTTTAACTCTAAGCGAGCAGCTAAAAAGTTCCAAGCAGCTGGATTCGGTAGGCGGCGCCAGCTACTTGACCGAACTTACTAACACTGTGCCGACCGCCGCTCACATTGAGCAGTACGCTGAAATTGTAGCCGACAAGGCCATCCGCCGCCGCCTAATTTCGGCCTCGCAGGACATCGCGGCAGTAGGGTTTGACGAAAAAAAAAGCGTGCAGGAACTGATTGAGGAAGCCGAAACCAGGTTATTTGAAGTCAGTAATCGCCACGTCAAGCAAGATATTACCAGCCTGGAGTCAATCCTGGGCGAAAGTTTTGACCGCATTGACGATTTGCACCGCAATAAAGGCGGCCTGCGCGGTATCCCGACTGGTTTAAATGACGTAGACAAGGCCCTAGCCGGCCTGCAGCGCTCGGACCTGGTCGTCATTGCCGCCCGCCCATCCATGGGTAAAACGGCTTTGATGCTCAATATGTCGCTGGATATTGCTACAAAGGCCAAGCAGGGCGCGGTGCTGTACTTTAGCCTGGAGATGAGCAAAGAACAGCTAGTAGACCGCCTACTGGCCGCCGAGGCCGGCGTAGACGCCTGGAAGCTTAGGACTGGCGAGAATATGACCGACAAAGACTTTGAGCGCTTGAGCGCCGCTATGGGCCAGCTGGCCGAGGCACCAATCTTTATAGACGATACTTCCGGCATAACCGTCAGTGACATGCGCACCAAGGCCCGCCGCCTACATCACCAGCACCCGCTAGCTGTAATTATGGTGGACTACTTGCAGTTGATGAGCGGCGGCTCGCGCTTTGCGTCGGTTGCCAACCGCGTGCAGGAAATTTCTGAAATTAGCCGCAGCCTTAAAATATTGGCTCGCGAACTAAACGTACCAGTAGTGGCCGCCAGCCAGCTAAGCCGCTCAGTAGAAAACCGCAGCCCGCAAATCCCGCAACTGGCAGACCTGCGCGAGTCTGGTTCTATTGAACAAGACGCCGACGTCGTAGCCTTTTTGTACCGTGAAGAATACTATAACCCCGAAACCGACAAGCAAAACATTACCGACATATTAATAAAAAAACACCGCAATGGCCCAACTAAAAATATAGAAGTTTACTTTGACCGCGACCGCCAGCGCTTCCGCGACCTGGATACCAAGCACGACCAGCCATTTGAGTAAATTTTGTTATACTTAACCAATATGTTAGCCCGCCTTAGGCCTGATTTTTCGTGGAGACCGACGCGCACTTTAGTAGTCTACTCAAGTGTTTGGGTAGCTGTTGCGATACTGTTTTTGTGGTCACTGGGCACGCAGCCGGCCGGTTTAAGTCCCGCAGAACTAGTTACCAAGCAAACCAGTAATTTAACAGCGCTGGGCAATAATGTATTTTATGCCCCATGGAGGTTGATGCAGGACCTCTTTTTACACATAAATCCTCATTCTTCGTTTTTAATGCGCCTGCCATCGGTAATTTTTGGCCTGTCGTTTCTAGCCGTATTTTATTGGCTGCTGGCCGGATGGCTGGGCAAACCGATTGCCATTTTAAGCACCGCGCTGCTGGGCGTTACGCCGCTTTATCTGCTTCTGTCACGAGACGGCACGCCGCGGGTGCTCAATATGTCGCTGCTGGCGCTGGTTGGCGGCTATGTTTGGATTACTCGTTCAAAAGGCAGCGCTAGAGCTTGGATTGGCTTTGGCCTGGCGATAGTACTTTGTCTATACGTGCCGGGGCTAATTTGGTTTCTGCTAATTGGGGCGGCTATGAAACGCCGGTCAATTGCCGCAGCACTAAGAAACGGCACCGCAAGACCGGGAAGTATTTTTTTGGCTTGCCTGCTTATCTTGCTTTTGCCGATAGTAATTACGCTGGTGCGAGAACCGCGCCTGGTGCGGGCCTACTTATTGATTCCGACACACTTTGGCGAGCCATTGCAGCAGCTAAAGAACTTTGGCTGGATGATTTGGTCATTATTTATTCAAACCGGCCAGCACGAAACCTTAATACTGGGCAGGTTGCCAATCCTTGATGCTGCCCAAATAGGGTTGATGGTCTTTGGCGGTTACGTTATGTGGACGCGTTTGAAGTCGCCGCTTTATTGGCTTATCGGAACGGTACTGCTTAGCTGCCTGCTGGCTGGTCTCAATAATAATTTTTATCTACTGGCCATAAGTTTGCCATTTTTGGCGATTTTGGTCGCTATGGGACTTAGATATTTGTTTATTGAGTGGGTGCACATTTTTCCGCGTAATCCGCTGCCACGCTACTTTGCCATCACCCTGATGGCTGCCGTTGTCTTAATTCATGTGTTTTACGGCGTCCGCTATGGTCTGGCGGCCTGGCCGCATAGTTTGGCCGTAAATCATCTGTACGTGTTAAAATAAACAGATAAAGAAGGACTAAATATGGCTAATAAAATGGACCAGGCCAAGCTATTGATGAAGGCCCGCAAACTTCAAAAAGAGCTGGCCAACGAAATAATTTCGGTTGAGGCCGGCGAAGGGGCAGTCAGGATTGAGATTACCGGCGAGCAAAAAATTAAGAAAATTCACATTGATCCCGACTTAATAGATCTAGACGACATTGGCGAGCTGGAACTGTGGATTGAAAAAGCCGTCCGCGAAGCTATCAATCAAAGTCAGCAGCTAGCCGCTGAAAAAATGCAGCCAATGATGGGTATGCTGGGCAACCTGGGTCTTTAGCTTGTTGATAAGAGGGTAAACTTTTGAGTTCTATAATTCCAAAACCGCTAGCCGAGTTGATTGAGGCCTTTGGCCAACTGCCAGGCGTGGGTCCAAGAACGGCCGAACGCTATGCTTACTATTTGCTCAAAGCCGACCCGTCTAAGTCGGCTATCCTGGCCGAAGCCGCTGCCAACCTGCACGAACAAATTTCTACCTGCCCAAAAACTTTTGCCCTGATTGAAGCCGGTCAAAAATATAGCTCGCTTTATACCGACCCCAGACGCAACAAGCAGGTGGTGGCCGTTGTAGCTGATGCCTTTGATATTGTGGCTCTGGAAAAGACCAATAGCTATAACGGTACTTATCATGTGCTGGGCGGACTACTGTCGCCCATTGACGGCGTAGGACCCGACCAGCTGCGGGTAAAAGAACTTATGAAGCGAGTTGACGACGATGGGGTTGAGGAACTAATTTTGGCCACCAATGCCAGCGTTGAAGGCGAAAGTACCGCCCTTTTAATCACTCAACGCCTAGGCAAACGCCCAGTTAAACTAACGCGGCTGGCTCGCGGCTTGCCGGTGGGTGTGGATTTGGAGTACGCTGACCAAATTACTCTTACTCGTGCCCTTGAGGGCCGCCAAGCCCTCATCTAGAAACTAGGACGGCCAAGGCCTGCCAACCAGCCAAGCTGGTTGCACCGCCCGGCCTATTAAGTAATCGCTTCGTTTTAAGTAATCGCTTCGTTGCCGGCTGCGGCGTTCACTCAACGTATCACCTATACGTCTTGCTCCACTCCTCGCCGGCGCCTTGCGCTTATCTTAATCCTAGTTCCTAGACAGGACTCTAAGGTGTTACAATAAGCGCAATGACAAATTATCCCGAAGCCGAGCAGATTAAATCTATCTTAGATTCTGCTAACAAAATTGTGGTCGTCCAGGCCGACAATCCCGATGCCGACAGTCTGGCGAGTTCGCTGGCGCTAGAACACATTTTGGAAGAAATGGGCAAGCAGGTGTCGCTTTACTGCGGCGTAGATTTGCCGTCTTATTTAAAATATTTGCCCGGCTCTGACCGTGTGACGGCTGAGCTGCCAAGTGATTTTGACGCCAGTATCATTGTTGATACCGGCAGCGACATGCTTCTGGAGCAACTCAATAAAACCAACACCAAGTCCTGGCTGGCTTCTAAGCCGGCGATTGTCATAGACCACCATTCTACAGAGCCAACGATTACTTTTGCGACGGTAGTCTGTAACCATGAGGCCGCCGCAACAGGCGAAATATTATATGAACTGGCAGCCCAGCTAAGCTGGCCACTTAACCTAGAGGCTAAAGAACTTATCGCCATAGCAATTTTAAGTGACACGCTGGGCCTAACCAGCGAAGGCGCTAGTGCCCGCACCATCCACATCATGGCCGAGCTGGTTGATAGCGGCGTTAGCCTGGCCAAAATTGAAAACGCCCGCCGCGAGACTATGCGCCGCGAACAAGAACTTATTCATTACAAAGGCCAGCTCCTGCAGCGAGTAGAGTTTTACGGAGACGGCAAAATTGCCATGCTGACCATCCCTTGGGATGAAATTGAAAAATATAGCCCGCTATATAACCCGCCGATGCTGGTCATAGACGATATGCGCATGACTAAGGGTACTGATGTCGCCATTTGCTTCAAGCTTTATCCGGACGGCAAAATTACAGCTAAAATTCGCAGCAATTACGGCAAAGGCATTGCCGGCAAACTAGCCGAACATTTTGGCGGCGGCGGACACGCCTATGCCAGCGGCTTTAAAATAACCGACGGCCGAAAATTTGAAGATATTAAAAACGAAGTTATCAAGATAGCCAGCGAATTGCTAGCACAAGAGGGCCCCGATGAAGCTGTATAACACGCTGACCAAGCAAGTTGAGGACCTAGAGCCCCAAAACCCAGATGCCGTTACTATCTACACTTGTGGCCCGACTGTTTATGACTATCCGCATATTGGCAACTGGTTTACCTTTATCCGCTATGACCTGCTGGTCAGGACGCTGAAGGCTAGCGGCCTGCAAACCAAGTGGGTGCTCAACATTACTGATGTTGGGCATTTGGTTAGCGATGCCGATGAGGGCGAGGACAAGCTGGAAAAGGGTGCTAGACGCGAAGGCAAAACCGCCTGGGAAGTTGCCGAGTTTTATACTGATTATTTTCTAAAGGGCCTGGAGCGACTAAACATTACTAAGCCTGATGAGCTGCCAAGAGCGACCGCTCACATAGACGGTCAGATAGATTTTATAAAACAACTTGAGGCCAAGGGCTTTACCTATAGAATCAGTGACGGCATTTATTACGACACCAGCAAATTTTCAAAATATGCGAACTTTGCCCAGCTGGACTTAGATGAACAACAAAGTTCAGACCGGGTAGAACCAAATCCAGAAAAACGTAATCCATCAGACTTTGCGCTTTGGAAATTTAGCCCCAAAGACCATCAACGTGATATGGAATGGGACAGCCCATGGGGTAAAGGTTTCCCCGGATGGCACATAGAGTGCTCGGCCATGGTTAAAGCCTATTTTGGCGACACCGTGGACATACATTCTGGTGGCATAGACCACGTGCCGGTGCATCACACCAACGAAATTGCTCAGTCCGAGGCCGTTACTGGCAAACCGCTGGCCAATATTTGGATGCACACCAACCACATTTTGCTCAACGACCAAAAAATTGCCAAAAGCGAAGGCAACGGAATTACGTTAGAAGATATTGAAGCTAAGGGTTACGGTTTGCAAGATTTTAGGCTATTGGTTCTGCAATCACACTACCGCACGCAGTCCACCTTTAGCTGGGAAGTATTGCAAGCCGCTAGCAACAGTCTTAGCAACTTATCTGCATGGGCCGACCTGCGCTTTCAGCCCTTCATCAACCCATTACCTGAAGAGCAGGTGGAGGCGGCAAAAAAGACTATCTTAGGGGCCATGGTTGATGACGACATAAATAGCCCCGCTGCCCTTGCCGTGCTAAATGGGCTAGTAGATGAGGGCCGCCCGAGTTCGGAGCTGCTTTCTTATATAGACTCCTTGCTGGGCACACGGTTTGCAGAAAGTGACGATATTAGCGAATCACAAAAACAACTAATTAGTGACCGCGAGCAGGCTAGAGAAGCCGGCAATTGGCAAAAGGCCGACGAGCTACGTAAACAACTGGCAGAGCAGGGGATTGAAATCAACGACACCGAGCACGGGCCGATTTGGTACCGGACTTAGGCGTTTTTTAGCCCGCGTTTACTAATTTGGTCTTCTACCAAAATTTTAATGGCGTTGGCTGTTGGTATGGCAATAATTGCGCCCAGGAAACCGGCAAAACCAATTCCGATAATAGCGGCCATAAACACAATTAGCGGCGATATGTTAGTTAGCTTGGACTGAATTACCGGCTGGATGGTGTGGCTTTCTATAAAGAAGTAGACAACGAAGTAAATCAGCATTATTAAGGCCAGACTAGCCGAAGTACTTAGGCACACCAGCACGACGATAATCGTAGAAATCGGGTTGCCAAATAGCGGAATCAATGCAAAAACCGCCACTATGCCGGCCATAGCTAGGGCGTTGACAGATGAATCGGTTAGATGCGAGGCAATCTCTAGCGCTGCAAAGGCAAACACCCCGGCGATTATGCCGAGTATTACCTGGCCGTTTACAAAACCAGTTACGCCCCTATACATCTGATGGGCCAGGTCTTTGTCGTGGGCCCTTCGCCCGGCAGGCATTAACCCAAAGAATGAGTCCAGCAGTTTTGGACCCTCAACCAGCATCATGAAGGTCATAATTACCACCACAATAATAGACACAAAGGCCTCGGCCACCCGCTTGCCGGTGTCAAAAACCGTGCTGCCATAGTTGGCGTAGTTGTTGGCAAAATCTTTGGCGCCAGTGGTAATTTTATCGTCCAGCTTATAGCGCCGAGCCAGACGGGCGTAGTGAGTATCTTGATTTTGAAAACTATCAACAATTTGCGGAACATCGGATATAAATGTCCGGGTTTGGCGAATTAGCGGAGGCGTTACTAGCGCAAAAAACAGGGCAATAAGGGCGATAACCATTAAGTAAGCGGCAGCTGTGGCTCTAACCCGGCTTTCTATCTTTAGCCGGCGCGACATAGAGCTAACCACTGGATTAAGCGCCAGGGCCAAAAAGAAAGAAGCGAATATAAGAGTCAACTCGTGCGTGACCCGGCCAATAAATTTATAAAGCAGTATAAAAACCACAACCCATAAAAAGGTGCGGATAATAGTGCGGTTGGTGATGTTGATGGTTTCTTTACCGCTCATCGCTTGAGCTTAATTATGCCTGTTGCCGCGACGCTTGGCAATTGCCCGTGCATAAAGCGACTCTATTTGTTTGCCAACCACATTTATATCGTAGCGCTTAACTTCTGATGCCTGCCAGTTGTGTAGTTTTTGCCTGGGCGCAGCATTACTAAGTAAATCAATTAGCAATTTTGCTAATTCGCTTTTACTGCCGGGGTCAAACAGTAGCTGCGGCTTTTGATCCAGTACGCTGGCATAGCCCGGATTATTGCCGCCAATAACCACTCCCGAGCCAGCCGCCATGGCTTCTATCAATACGATGCCAAAACTTTCGCCGCCCAAAGATGGAAAGCAGGCCACTGTACCACTGGCCAAAAAGTCCGGCCGATGCCTGTTATCAATAAAGCCTTTAAACTCAATATTTCTGCCAAGGCCTAGTTTGCTTACAAGCTTGGCAAGTTCGGCCTGTTGCGGCCCCTTGCCGCCGATTAGCAGCCTTGCATCGGGTATGGTGTCTACGACCAGCCGAAAGGCCTCAATCAGCTGCCGGCAGCCCTTGCGGCTGACTAATCTGCCCAGAAACACGACTTGGCCCGGTTTATTTTTGATGCCGGATTTAAAGCTGGCTACGTCAATGGTGTTGGGTATAACAGTGGTGTCTAGCCCAAAGACGGCTTTGGCAAAATTAGCAGCCGGCTGGCTAACGCTAACCACTTCGTCAAATTTTGATAAGCCGCCAAGATAAAGCGGTTTTAGCAACTTAGAGCCGTGTTTGGCGAGCCCATTCATCGGATAAACATGAAAAGTACCGACAATGGCAGTAGAACCGTCTGCGGCATTAACGACCTTTTGTGCCATAAACGGCGAGTGCGGCATCTGAACGTGCAGTACGTCAAGACCAAGCTCGCTAACTACTTCACGGATAATTGCCCCGTTAGCCGGCAGGGGAATAGACATCCGGTTGCCGTTAAACGATACTTTTTGGTTACGCGACAGGCTATATACCTGGCCGTCAGCCCAACTAGTCATAACAGTTTGGCCCACCAGATAGCTGACGCTGTGGCCTTGCTGGCTCAGCCACTGGCCAATAATTTTTACCTGCCCGGCGACTCCATCCTGGCTGTCCAGCGTGTCATCAAAAACCAGGCCTATTTTAAGATGCTTTGGCGTGGATTTTTTCATGCCTGGCAATAGCTTTCTCGTATGCTTGCTCGTACATCTGGGCGACTTTTGGCCAGTCAAACTGCTCGACGTATTTCTCGGCCCAATCTATCCAAATTTTTCTAAGCTCGGGCTGGTACAAGAACACCTCCAGCCGCCGGCTAAAGTCAATAATGTCCTGGGGGTTTACCAGCGACAGCGCGCCAAGTCCGGTCATAACGCTTTGATAACCAAGATTGTCGCCAGCTACCGTCGGCAGGCCGGCGGCCATGGCTTCTAGAAGCACTATGCCAAAACTTTCGCCGCGGTGTGACGGGTAGCAGGCGATATCGGCCTTGTGCAAATGACGTATCTTGTCGGCTTCAGAAATTCGGCCCAAAAAGGTCACCCTTGGAATCTCGTTATCTTTAACGTACTGGCGCAGCTTATCCTCGTCCGGCCCGGCGCCGGCAATTAGCAGCTGAACGTCATCTTTCTTGCTGGTCAGCTCATGATAGGCTTTGATTAGATACTTAACACCTTTACGGCCTTCTAATCTGCCAACGTAGAGTATGGTTTTTTGTTTGGGATTTTTAACGGCGCTGGCGGGCCTTGTCCTATACTTGCTAAGATCTATGCCGTTAGGTACATAGCGAATGCTTTTGGCCAGACGGTGGTCGGGTGCCTTATTAAGAAAAACTGCCGCCGGCGCCGGCGATACGGCTGTAATTATGTCTAATTTATCACCTATGCCCTTTCCGTAGGTAAAGAAGACGTTTACCAATGATTTGGCGGCCACCGAGTCAACTAGGTTGGCATGAAAAGTACCAACGTGGGCAGTGTCCGACAAAGCTAAAATTTGCCTAGCCAGGATAGGCGCCCAAGGCTCGTGAAAGTTAATAACATCAAACTTTTCGCTATTTAAAACTCTGGATATCTCCTCGGCCTCAATGTCGTAAGTCCAGGTGCCGTCGGTGGCCAGGCCGGCGTTAAACTTAGCCGATGTGCCTAGAAATATATAGTCTTTGGGCAGCTTACCCTTAAAACCAGCGGGTCGGGGTGTAATAATTTTTACCTCGTGACCGCGCTTGACCAACTCATCCCGAAGGTGCGTAACAACCTCGCTGACACCGCCGGAAAGTTCTAACATGTTATACGGACAAACCAGGGCTATTTTCATGCTATTAGTATACCGTTTTTCATGCCGACTTTTCGTTTAGCAATCGGCGCAGCCCGGGCGGCACCATAACCGACATTTCTTTTTTTTCGGCTATAACGCTGGGTACATGGGTCTTAGAGCGCGCCAAAAACTGCCGATATTGCGAAAAGATTTGGCGCATGCGGTTTTCTACACTGATATTGTTAAGATAGTGGTCATTCTCAGACACAATATGGACAACTGGTATATTTATGGACTTTTTACAGTTATTTAAGCGGAGCAGCTCAATGGTGGTTAACCAATGAGTACGCACATCGTTGGCCTGCCAAAGTTTAACCTCAAAGTCTAAGCTGCGGTCAAATTCTTCCGGCGTGACCTCTATAAACCGGTGCTTGGAGTGGGGCATAGTACCAGTCAAAAACTTTATAACCGGTCTGTTCAGAAAGCCGTATCGGATTACAAAAGCCGTTGGTCGGGCTGCAAAAAAACGCGATAATCCCACATAGAAATATTTGCTGGTTCGGCTAAAAACAATGTCATCACCGTGCATCAGGCCAACCGAGCCAATTAGCATATCTACTTTTTTAGTTAGTTCTGGGTAGCGCTGCAGCATCCTGGTGGTGACCGCGAAGCCAAAGGATATAGCGTAAATTCTGACTTTTTTAGTCTTGTAGCGAAGTTTTATAAAGGCTGCCAGATAGTCGGCCAGGGCGTCTAGGTTGGGCTTTGTGCCAATTTTGGCGAAACTTTCCATGCCGCCAAAACCCGGCAGGTCGGGCATACAGACATTGCCATATTTATCCAGATTCTCAACTAGCCCCCACCAACGCTCCAGCATGGCGTGGTGACCATATATAACTAGTATTTCACGCCGGCGGTTGCGCTTGGTGGTAGATGGAACATACATCATCCTCCCCTGTAATCCGTTCATGTTCAGGGGCACTATATAGTCACCAGGTTGTCTGGAACCTTTCGGCATACTTGGCACCAATTATACGATAATTACAGATATCGGTAAAACGTCGATATAACTTGCGTTATCTCTATAATTGTGGTATTATTTGTTCAAAGATTTGGCCTCCGCTGGCCAGGTCTCGTTTTTTTGACAATCTAGTTAAAGATTAAGTTCAAATTAGCGTTCGGTTTTGTTAGGCATCTAGCTCACGCTCAAGCTGTTCAAAAGACGGTTTAAGTGTGAGCTAGACCAATCCTCAACAAGGAGATCCGCTAATGCGTGGACGCCGCCGGTACTACACGGTGCGGGCATCCCGGTGGCTGGACGACCACTACTGGGGGCCTTTACTCGCGTACGCGAGTTGCCTGGTGGTGCTTCTCGGACTGGCCTGTGCTTTCTACGGCGCTGCCAAAGGAGTGCACAACAGCCACATCCACAGGCGCCAGCAATTCGGTCAGCTGATCTACTCGGTCGGGGAGTCAGCTCATGACAACTCGCCCAGAGCGATTGAGCTCCGCAAGCGCGCCGCAAGCAGGCTCGTGGAGCTAGACCTTCGTTACATCCAGATCTACGGCAAAAACAGTACGTACTTGCCGCTCAGCAACCACCGTCTGAAGCAGGTGCAGCAGGTAGCCAAGAATGGTCGCGCCATCAACGTGGGCGATCTCAACGCTTGGTCCTTTAGTGCCTTTCTGGCGGCGATGGGGCGCTGGTACGTGCTGTTCACGATTTTCTCAGGTTTCGGACTATTCTTCCTGGTGAACTTCCTGTTTCAACGGGACGACGGTCATCACAGCCGTTACCTGGCGGAGCTCCCCTGGAACAAACCCTGGCCTTGGGTCGTAACGTTGACTCTTGGGCCTGTGGGCTGGCTCGGCATGCCGTGCAGTTACCTGATGCTCGACTCCGAGGAGGAGGTTGGAGAAGAACTGCCCGTAGTCGAGCACGAAGAAGGCCTGTATGCGGACGCCGACGATCCCGCACTAGACCCTCAGGTTCTGCGCAGCTACGTCAGCGCTCCGGCTTCTGCTAGGGAGCTGTACATAAACCTGAGCATAGAGGCACTTAGGTTGATTCGTGAAAGACGTCGGGTTCGTCTCGAGGAGAAGATTGACGAGACCCGGGATGAGATTCAGCACCACGCCGACATGGTTCGGATGTGCAACACAGAGCTCAACGAGCTGGTGTCAAAGCGCCGAGCTCTGGACGAAGTTGTCGACGAACTCGAAAACTTCGGACCGGAGAAGCGGGCAGAGGAATTCGAAAGAATTCTCAGCCTGCCGGGCGTAATTGCGGTGCAGGTGGTCAACAGCCGCATCCGCCTAATCGTCCGCGCCAGCATCAGTTACGACGACGCTCTCTACGATCTGGGAGATTGGCGGATGGACTTCGGTCCTGACACCACTCACATCGATGCTTACGAGCTTCGGTCCGGCATCAGACCAGAGTGGGATGGCAGCTATCCGGCCTACCGGCTTGGACGCGGCAACTTCTGCTTTGGCAACCGGGAGGATGAGATCAACCAGCACCTGAGCAAAGGCCAGTACCTGGAGGCTATGGCGCTTGCAACAGAGTGCCTAAACTCCGTCAACCGTACGGATCAAGAACGGATCCCATATGCCTTCAAGGAGGTTGCAGTCGATGCAGAACAAGAATCAGGAGACGGTAATCAGACCGATGGTTCGGATCCCCCTGCACCTGTGGCAGAGGATGATGACCTACGTCATGCTCTGCCCGGTTGAGATCAACGGGTTCGGCATCGTCAACTTCGACAACCCGCAGGTCATCTTGCTAGAGGATGTGTTCATCCTCGATCAGTTGGCCACTCCGGGGAGCGTTGAAACCGACCCGCTGGCTCTCGGCCGTTACATGCACCAGTTGCACCTGGACGGCGGCGACTCCAGCAAGATCAAGTTCCAGTGGCATAGCCACGTCCAGATGCCGCCCTTCTTCTCGGCAGTCGACAAGGACAACATCGAGAATTGGCCGGGGGACTGGCTGGTCAGCCTGGTCCTGAACCAACGCGGCGAGTTTGAGTGCCGCTACGACAGCCTGCGTCCACTACGCTTCAGTCAAGTGCTGGAGCCAGTCATCGACGTAACGGTGACCGCCGCCGTCGCTGACGAACTGGCAAAGGAGGTGGCCGGCAAGGTCAAGCAGCCCCGGTGGGGAGGCCTTGGCACCAGGTCGCTGACGGACGGCAGCGTCGATCCAGACGCCTGGACCCCGACGACTCCGCAGTTCCTCAACCTGGCGGGCTAGTCCGATGCACGTAGACTACTCCGGCCAGACCGATATCTTCGACCCCAAGGCCTTTTCCTGGCCGGTGAATGTCATCGGCGTCGGGGGCATCGGCAGCGCAGTCATACTGCCGCTGGTGAAGCTAGGTCTTGCAAGTTCGCTCCATCTGTGGGACCCTGATTTCGTTGAGTTTCACAATGTGCCGGCCCAGCTGATCTATCGGGCCAGCGACGTGGGGAGAGCCAAGGTGGAAGCGGCCGCGGACGTTTTGCGGCCGTACCTTTCGCCTTCGTGCGAGCTGGTTCTCCACCAGGAACTTGTCGGCCCGCAGACACCACTCTCCGGAGTGGTCATCGGCGCCGTCGACAACATGAAAGCACGTTCCGATATATGGGAGGGGGTGAAATTCAACCCCGACATCCCTCTCTATCTCGACGGCCGAATCGGCGGCGAGCAGATGCAGCTACTTACGCTGAATCCGTTCGACATCGACGCCATCGAGTACTACGAGAAGACATGGTTGTTCCCGGATGAAGAAGGAGCCGAGCTGCCCTGCGCAGCCCGGACCGTGATTCATCCACCCGTCGTGTTGGCTGGGCATATCATCGCCCAGTTAACGCGATTCGCACGCGATCTTCCGACCCGGCAGTACATCGACGTGCACGTTGGGACCACGCAGTTCATCGTGGTCTAGGCGTGCCAACGATGCCACCCCGAAAGAAAAGGAGATACCGTACCATGACCGAAGTCGCAGCAGAGACGACCCCGCAGTGGGTCCACGTCGCCATCCTCGGTGGCGACACCCAGCAGCTCGATTTCACCGCAGGCATGACCGTCGGGCAGGCGCTCGAGGCCGCTGGCCTCACCCGCCAGCGCGGCACCATGGTCCAGGTCAACGGCGTACCCGCCGATGACGACCAGGAGCTCGAGCCGAACTCCGCGGTCCAGATCACCACCCAGGTCAAGAACGGCTAGCGCCGCTCGCGACCCCGGGAACCCGTTAGCTTTTCGGAGCTAACGGTGGGTCGAACACCGTGGGCGAGAGATTGAAATACATCTCCTCGCCCACGGTGTTCCCCGACAACACATTTGCCTAAGCTTAAAAATTTAAACTTAGACAAGTATGCTGTTGGAGTAACTTACTGCCTGTGAGGTCTACAGCGAATCTATTTAAAAATGCAGCCACTCATCATGCCGCAAAACACCTTTATTCTTGATGCGGAGACCGGGTTCATCGGTCACTTCACCAATTCGCTGCGCCGAGATGCCGCTGGCCTCAGCCTGAGCCAAAACCTTATCTGGCTCAGCGGTGGCAATTACCATACCAGGGCCCATGTGCCACTTGCCGTAGGCTTGTTCGTCACTAAAGCCGCGCAAGGTCTGAACGTGCTTCATTATCTCTGGGGGCTCTATGGGGTTATCAATGGTCGCGCCGTTGCCGGATGGCTCCAGCATTCGCCCAAGTTTACTGGGTTGACCGCCGCCAGTTATATGCGCTACACCACTAATGCTAGCTCTTGGCTCTTTATCAATATCAAATCCCCCGGTTAGCTCGGACACAAAACTGGCATATATGGTTGATGGCCTTTGGACTAATTTGCCTAGCGAGACATCTCCAAGCTGAAGAGCGACGGCGTCTTGCCACTGCGGTCCATAGTTCTCAAGCATGGCTTTTCTGACGTCGGTGATGCCATTAGATCTAAACCCGTGTTCAGCCAGTCCAACCAGAGAATCGCCTGGTTTTATCTCGTGACCGGTCAAAATTCGCTCTTTGTGCGCTAGCCATAAAGCAGCCGCCCCCCAGTTATAGTTAAAGTCGCCGTAGCCGCCAACTCGGTCGCCCAACTCAGCAACCTCACCGTTGACTACTACAACCTTGGCGGCTTTGGCGGCGGCCACATAACCTGCTGCGAGCTGTCTTACAGCTTGTCTGGTGTGTTGGCTGTCGTTGAGCTGGCGGACATCCAGGATAGAGCCAATAGCAACCGGTTCTGCACCCCGCACCACCGCGTCGTCACAGACCATTGCAAATAAGTCATGAGCTACCACCGAGTGGTCATCTAAGCGTTCAGAAACCTCAACCTTAGTGCCAACGCCGTCAAACCCTAGATTTAGATACAAATTGCCGATGTCTTTTAATATTGAGCCGGGAATCGCCCTAAATCCGGAGAATGATTCATGAAACTCAACCAGTAGTCCAGGACGATTGGAGTGAGTGAGCTTAGATGCTTCGTAGAGCATCCTTGAAACATCATCACCCAGCTCTATGTTTACATCTTGAATTGGAAGTCTGTTAGCCAAAATTACGCTCGTCGGCAGCCAGCCTTTGGTCGCGTAAATATATTTCGGAACCTTTAGCGGCCAACTCTTTGTCCTTTTTGATTACCCCATCTTTAAGATCAGCTTCGTATTTGAGATACGCTTCTCTTAGCTCTGGGTTGTGTATGGCTAGCAGTCTAGCGGCAAATAGACCGGCGTTGAAGGCTCCGGTTTCCCCTTGAAAAACGGCCAAAGGCTTGCCTTCCGGCATGCCAATCATTGAGCCCAGCGCCCGGTTTAGTGTGTCGGGGCTATTTGTCACTGCTACACCCAGAACAGGCACTATAGTCTCGGAGGCTACTATGCCGGGCAAATGAGCCGAGCCGCCAGCTCCGGCAATAATTACTTCCAGGCCACGGCCTTCGGCCCTATCGGCATACCTGACAGCCCTGCCCAGCGTCCTATGCACAGAAACGACTCTTTCTTCGTAGTGCACATTGCTCTCAAGCCCTACTGCCTGCAAGGCTTCTCCCGCACGACCCATAGTGGGCAGGTCGCTGTCTGAACCCATGATTATTCCAATTTTTAGGTGCTCTTTTGATTTACTCATATTGATAGTTCCTTTCTTGCTTCTATTGCTAATTCTATTGCTTTATCTGGTGAACTTGCTCTAACGGTTATATGCCCCATTTTTCGGGCGGCTTTGGTCGGCGCCTTTCCGTAAACGTGCAGATGGGCGTCTTCTATGCCCAGTACCTCATGGCGACCGGTCAGGTTTACCGGTCCGTCTCGCTCTCCAAGAATATTTATCATAGCTGCCGCCGGAGCAAGCATTTCCGTGCTGCCAAGCGGCAGACCGGTAATCGCTCGGACATGCTGTTCAAATTGTGAAGTTTTGCTGCCCTCAATCGTCCAGTGCCCAGAATTATGAACCCGCGGGGCAATTTCATTGACCAAAATTCTTCCGTCAGCGGTAAGAAACATTTCAACCGCAAAAACTCCGGCGCCATCCAGATAATATACTGAATCAAGGGCCAGAAGTTCGGCTTGTCTAGCTAGCTCGGACTCTATCCTTGCTGGAGCCACCGCAATGTTGCATTGGCCGTCGCTCTGAATTGTTTCAATTGTCGGGTAAACCCGCATGTTATCCAACTTGTCGCGAGCCACCAAAACGGATAGCTCCTTATCAAAGTCAATTTTTTGCTCGGCATAAACCTGCGGCATGACATCAAAACGGGCTATTACTTTCGTCCAGTCTGGCTCAGACAGCTCTAGGTTGCCTCGGCCATCGTAACCACCAAAGCGGGATTTCACTATAACAGGACCCATCTCTTCTATAGCGCTTGCTAGATGAGCTGGTTCACGGATATCACGGTAAGCAACTACTGGTATGCCGTGTTTCGACAGAAACTCTTTTTGGCTTAGTTTATCGTTGATAATTTCTAAGGAGCGGGGAGATGGCTGGATATCTCCGCCCAGCCCCAGGCTCTGCAGCTCCTTGAGCTTTCTGGAGCCTATGTGCTCAATTTCCCAGGTTGTGACTGCGGATTGCCGGACTAGCTGGTCCAGCGCTTCGTCGTCATGAAGTCCAGCCACTATTTGCTCGGCCCCAGCCTGGGCGGCGGGGCAGGGCGGCTCAGTCGGGTCTATCACTGTGACTTCAAAGCCCATGGGCTTGGCTGCATCGGTAAGCATCCTACCAAGCTGCCCACCTCCAACTATGCCAATTTGGTTCTCTCGCATTTGCATTTATTCTGTTGATGCTGGCAAGATTTTGCAAGCATGAGCCCGTTGAATATGTTCAGCTTATACTTGATATCTAATGTGTTATGTTGCATAATATTTACATGAGAGTTAACGAACAGGCGCAGTTTTGCGACAGCTGTCCTCTAAAAAATTTATGCGATGGGCCTATCGCTGAGGCTAGCCAGCATAATGTTGACGCTGGGCTCTTTTCTATTAGCGACGACGCGACGGGTGTAGATGTTAGTTTAGCCACCCGTTTTTTTGACGCCGAAGGCCACGAGGCAGATTTTTTTCCACCCCATACCACGCTAGATGATGTTGCCAACTGTACTGGCCAGGCGGTTGATTACAAAACCGGCTTTTTGCGGCATAAATCAGTGCGAAACTGCGGCGCGTTTGTGGTATCGGTACATAGGTTTAGAGAATCCATTTGGGGCTCACCCGAACCTAGAAGGTAACTGCGAATTATTAAAGCTTAGTTCAGATGAAAGGTCTGCAAGGTCGGCGTGGTAATTTGCTGCATCAGGGAAGAAACTCTGCCTTTATCATAGCTGGCAAGGCTCTCGGTGTAGATGGATATGACTATGGCGTTGGTGGAGTTAGTGATAATGGCGGCATCGTTTAGACTTGATAGGTACTCGCCGGCTTTATGGTACACCGTGTCGGTGGTTGGCACGGCCGGGATGATTAAATCTCGGTAGTTGGCCCGCTCCATGTACGAAAGCAGCAGTTGGGTGTTGGATTCGTTAATCAACTTTCGCCCGTATAAATCACCCAGCAAATTCGTGGTGTCGCCGGCGCTCAGCGTATTGTTTACGTAGTCGTAGCTATTTATGCCGATGCTTACGGCATAATCTTGCATCTGCGGGTAGCCCAGGTCCTCGTTTAGTACGTGCCAGGCATCGTTATCACTAACTACAATCATCTGCTCCATGTCATATTGGGCGGTGTTGCCATCTACCATAACCGTGCTAAGACTTTTGTTGCCCAGCTCAACCTGTTTAAGATAGTCAACAGCGGTCAGGACCTTAGCTACGCTGGCGGCAGTCATTGGCGCCTGGTTGCCGTAATTATAAATTGTGCCGGTGTTGAGATCTTTTATTGAGATGCCAAAAGTAATATCTCCATTACTGCTCATTATGGAGTTTATTTGGCTGTCTAGGCTGGTCGTATCAATCGGCGCCTGGCTGTTTTTTTGGACTAGCTCCCGGAGCTTGCCACTGTCAACGCTATCAGCACCCAGTGAGTCCTTAGGCGCATCTGCGGGATTGTTCTTCGGGGCGTCAGAAACCGATGTCGTTTCATCGGGTGTTAGGAGTCGGCTGGCATCGCCGCTATTGCCAATAGCCAGTACCACAACAACCCCAAGAATTATTAAGCCAAATAGTACAAGGTGGTGTCTTTTATACCAAGGCTCGGGTTCTGGCATAGCGGCGGGCCTCTTTTCTTTACTTAAATGTACGCCAGCGCGACGAAAAACACCAACTATGATTCAGCTTTTAAAAAACTACGACCAGGCTAGAGATGCCAGGACTATGGCTGCGCCGTTTATAAACCAATGGACCGCGATTGCCGGGACTAAACTGTCGCTTTGGTAGCGTAGAAGATACAGGGCAGCACCCGCCGCGCTGGTTACCATAAATATGGCCCCCACAATTAGCAGATTTGAATAGTGGCCTGCCGTTATATTCCCGCTTTTTGGCGTCGTTGAAATATGCCAAAGCCCGAACAATATGGACGAAACAACCAATATAACCCAGGGCCTGCTGCCCAAATCTTTTAGCAGCGCCGGCATAACTCCCCTAAAGACAAGTTCTTCAAATATGACTACCTTTAGCGGCAAGATAAAAAGGGAAGCTAGCAGAGCCGGCCCCAAAGCCTGGTTATAGCGAGTATCCCTAAATAGACTTTGGTTTATAAAATAAGCAATAACTAGGGCCACGAAGCTTACCGCAATGGCCACCAGGGCATACTTTAGGCCAATTCCAATTCGTGACCGCGACAAGCCAATGTCGCCCAGCGATAGTCCGCCAATTCTATATACAAAAAATAGACCTCCGAAGCCAAACAGTTGCCAGCCCCACCTCGCCCATCCGCTACTGCGGGCAAACGCCAAGTTGCAAACGACAAGCATTAATATAAGCAAGCCTAACGAAAGCACCGTGTTGTCTTTGAGTACAACATTCATTGCTACTGGCTTAGTACGGCTTTAAGGGCTTCGGTTTTGGCTGCAGTCCAGCCGTCCGGTGGCGCTACATAACTCCAAGCATCAGTTGGCAGCTTGCCGTATTTATGACCGTGGCCATCGGGCACACCGGTAGAAAAGACCATGTCGCCGGACACTTCCCAGAAAGTAATTATCGGCAGCCAACGCGTGTCCGAGCTTACGTCGGCACCGCGCGGCTCCTTAAGCCAATCCGGCTCGTGGAAGAGCAGGGACGGGGACCACCAGACGATTGGGTCAGAGGCGTTTTCTAAATAGGCAGCTTTAGGATAACCCCAAGGCTGGTTTGGATTATTAAAATCTTTGGGCACGTTGGCAAACCTCACTGTTTGGCCGTTTTGGTAAATCGGAAGAATTTCTGGCGAGCCGGCGTCGCGGTTAGCAGTAGCTGTTTTTCTCAAAATATTGAAATTGGGCGGCCCGGCCCAGACCGCACCGTCGGATGTGGCCCTAAAAGTAGCTTCGTTGGCAAAGGCCGCCTCGCCGCCGTAGCTGCCCAGGCTCTCGCCAAAAACGACCACTTTGGGGCGCTCGGCTTTGGGGATATTCAGCGCTTCGTTATAAACAGCGTTGTACAGCGCATTGCCGGCGTCCTTAGCTTTTTGCTGGTCAACCAAAAACGATAATGAGCTGGGCAGGTAAGAGTACTGCATAGATACCACGGCATCGTCGCCGTTATACATGTATTCAATTGGCTGCACACCTTCTTCATCCACCCAACCGGTTCCGGTGGTAGTTACAACCACGATAATTTTTCGGTTAAAGCCACCGGCTCGTTTTAGGTCGGCGACAGCCAGGTTGGCGCGGTCTTTGATAGATGAAGATGATTCCAGCCCGGAATAAATCCTAATCGGCTGCATAGCCGGCGTCTGATTAAAGGCGCTTAACTGTTTTGTCGTCGGAGCTCTGCCTATAAAATTTCGGCCTTGGCGGCCAAGCGTGTCCCAGCGGATAAGAGATTGACTGCTGCCGCTTAAGTGGGAATCGGTTGGCTGGACGATGCCCTCGTCTGTCGTCCCGTTACGGACGCTGTAGGCTTCGTTTAGCAGGCTCATGGCGCCCGATAGGATTACTCCGTTTAAAATGCCCAGCACAATCAGCACGGTTAAGACCCAGGCGCCGGTGTAAGCAATGGGCTTAGGGATGTGCTTACTAACCAGTTTTTTGAGCCAGCGGTACAGGCTGTCTATACTGCGGGCAATAAGTAGAATAAATGCCGTCACTAGTAGCCCCACGACCGTGATGCCCGGCAGCGAGAGGGCGTTTTCTGAGGGTTCGTCAACAAGAGTCCGAACCTGGTTTTGCCAGTTGTGACCCAAGACTACCGCAATTACATAAAGCGCCAGAAGGGCAAAAAATGTGTACTTTTTTATCTGATGACGTTTTACAGCCTTTGGCTCACTGGGGCCAAACTTTCTAATAAAGTGGCTAATTATCAGCCCAATTGCGTAACCAAAGCAGAACAAAACTGCGCTAAGCACACCCTGCAGAACCATTCCGCGCGGCAGCAGGGAAGGCATAAAGCTAAGGTAAACAAAAATGGCACCGACTATAGTGCCAAGAAAATTATAGGAATTAAAATAGCTGGTAAACCCGGACCATATTCGCTTAGTGGGCTGCTTCAACTAGACTCCCTTTGCACTCATAATACACCACTTTTCATATGCCGTAGCCACTTGCATTTTGGGGCGTGGCAAACCATACCGGCTTGAGGTCTTTTGGCGTGTTATTTGGATTATAATGTGGTTATGAATAAGAAACACCCCTACTACATTTACGTTGTTGGTGTCTTTTTAGCCTGGGCAGTTGTTCTGCTAGTGGCCTGGCAAACAATTAGCGCCAGCCGGTTTCACAATGTACTTATTTTTGGCTCGGGATTTTTGCTGGGAGTTCTGGCCGCCAGTCTGGCGCGCAAGGTTTTTAAATAGCTCGGATGGGAAGAAATATAACGTTGATATTTTACGTCGTGCTTATAGTGGTTGTCATAGTTGCCGCGGACTTGCTTTTTTTCAGGCACCACTTCCGCGAACGGCTAATAGCGAATGTAACTATTGTGCTGGTTTTTATCGTCTTTTATTTAATGCTTCTGAAACATAAAAAGAATACTTGATACTACTTAGACATGGCTGGGACGGTAGGATAGCGCACTTCGTACTTTTCCGCTCAGCCATGCTCTAAACTAAGAGGTAGTTTCTGTGCATGGCTTCGCTTCACCGAACCCTCCGCTCGCTTACGCTCACTAGACGGTTCTCATCCTATGTCTCAAACAGTTTCAAGCATAGGACTAAAGCCCTATTTCTGAAACTGGCTGGGACGGTAGGATTCGAACCTACGAATGCTGGTACCAAAAACCAGTGCCTTACCACTTGGCGACGTCCCACCGGCGAACCATAAAATTATAGCCTGCCAAGAAGTTATAATCTAGGATTATTGCTAAGTTATCCTAAAAGACATAAAGTTTTTATGTATGGATCTTCAGCTGGTGGCTAACTTTTTGCTGATAACACTCCTGGGGGTGCTGATTGCTTTCAGCCCCATGATAGTCATTCTCAACCTGGTTGTGGTGCTAAAATCGGCCCGGCCGGTAAGAAACTGCCTAATCCTGATTGCCGGTGTGGCGACACCGCTAATTTTGGTGGCGCTTTTGGCGTTGGCGTTAATTGACCCAAGCCAGGAGATTTCGCTGCGCGGCATAGGTGAGAAAATATCTCTCCCAGCCGGCATCAATTTGCTGTTTGGCTTCTGGCTGCTGTTTGTAGCCTTTAAGCGACTCAGCCAAAGGCACGTGGCACCGAAGCCTTCCAACTTACTCAAAATGCCCACTTCTGTACCGGAAAAGCCGTCAGCGCTTTTTATATTCGCGTTCATAAAGTCCACTCTAAGTGTCACTAACCTATTCGCCATCTTTGTGGTTGCCAAGGTTTTGATAACCAGCCACTCTCCCAGCATCGTCGGCTTTTTTGCATTTCTGTGGGTGCTTTTGATAGGTATAATGCCGTTTTTGACAACGCTCTACCTTTACTTTTTCAAGAAGCAAAGCCTTGACCAGCTAAGTAAGCGCACCGAGGCCCTGCTGGCCATTAATATTCAGCGAACTCTGACAATAGTGCTGTTCGTGGTTGGCGCCGGCTTTACAATAAACGGACTTGTTAAGATTTTTTAACTGAATGTGGGCTATAATCACCTTAAGGAAAGATAAGTGAGATTTGATAAGCGAAGCTACCGAAACCTAGTAATTGCCGTTGGCATAGCCCTAGTTTTTGGCGCCTATTTTCTGCGTAATTACATTCCGGTAATATTGCTGTCGGCCATCATTGCCTTTATCTTCAGCCCTTTGTACCAGCGGTTTCTGCGCCGCTACAAGCGCCCGGGCATATCAGCCACGCTAACTTTTTTGGTCAGCCTGATAGTTATAATCATCCCGCTGGTACTTATATGCATACTCACCGTCATTCAAATCCGGCAGCTGCTTGATTCGTTAGCCAATAATCCGAGCGTCCAGGCGGGTAATGCTGCCCAGTCACTGCTAAATACCATCAATAGCATCCTGGCGCACATTCCGGGGACTCATCCGCTGACCATGACAGACGTTTCTACGGCTATCAATAACGCTCTAACCAACGCCGCCAGCAAACTTTTGGACATTATAACCTCGTCGGTTGGCAGCATTTCCCGGTTTATAACCGAACTGATTATCTATATATACCTGTTTGTTAACATCTTAATGCACCAAGAAACGCTGCTTAAAGCCATCAAGGGGCTAAACCCTCTGGGCTCAGAAATGAGCGACATGTACCTTCAGAAAATGGGCAGCATGACTACCGCCATGGCCAAAGGCCAATTTATTATCGCTGCCATGCAGGGAACGGAAAGCGCCGCTGTGCTTTACCTGGTTGGCTTCCACAATTTATTCCTATTTTTCCTAATCTTCCTGAGCTTCCTGTCGCTTATTCCGCTGGGGGCTGGCATTGTAACTATTCCAATCGGCATAGGTTTAATCTTGACCGGGAATATTTGGCAGGGAGTAGTGGTCATTGCTAACCACTTATTGATAGTGACTAATATTGATAATGTAGTGCGCCCGCGGCTGGTGCCCAAAAATGCCAGCTTAAACTCGGCGCTAACTATCTTGAGTGTTTTTGCGGGTGTAGCTATGTTTGGCTTTTTGGGCATAATTATTGGCCCGGTAATAATGATTGTTATAGTCTCCACTATTCAGGTGTATCTAGCTGCCAGAGAGCCTTACGAAGCGTCATAATATACCAATTAGCTGACTAAAGACCAACTTAGTGGTATGATAGGCTCAAGGATTAAGTGAGGTCTGATGGCTAACCGTACTAACCAGGCAAACAAGAAAGATTCTGTGGCGGCTGAGAACGCTCGGCTTCGGGCTGAGAACCAGGAATTAAAGAAAGAGCTGAGCGCGGCAACCAAGCCCGCAAATTCCCGTTTGCACCACCGCTGGAAGGGCATAGTAATTTTCTTATGCGCCGCTTTAGCAGCGGCACTTTTAATCGTCGGCAACATCTTTTTTTGGGCCGGCAACACGCTAGTCGACACCAACAAATTTGTTAGTACCACTGGTCCGGTTATTTCTCAGCCTTCCGTGCAGTCAGCAGTGGCCGAATATACCACCAACCAACTCTTTATGAATTACGATGTTCAAGGCCTTGTGCAGCAAGTTTTGCCGCCCAAAGCTGACTTTTTAGCTCCACAAATAACCTCTCAGCTAAAGACCCACACACAAGGTGTCGTCCAAAAGGTAGTTGCCAGCCCAAAATTCCAACAGGCATGGCTTAGCACCCTGCGTAAAGCGCACGACCGCCTGATAAACTTTGCCAAAACCTATCAGGGTAGCGGCGACATTAATCTGGGCGACATTTTTACCCAGATAACCAATAATTTGCAGGGAACCAAGCTATCGTTTTTGGTCGGCAAACAATTGCCCTCAAAATATAGCTCTATTCACATTGCCACGGTTGCCTGGCTGCCGGCCCTGCACAAGCTGTCCGCGCACATTGGTCTTTACCAATCGTTAACGACCGGTCTATTTATTGTGCTCAGCGCCGTGACTGTTTGGTTGTCTAAAAATCGTCGCCGAATGGTGTTGTCTTTGGCCATCGGTTTTGGCCTAGCCATGATTGTGACGCTCATTAGCATCCGTGTGGCCAAAGCTATAACGGTGTCTAGGGTTAATCCCGATTATCAACAGGCCGTCCGCGACACCATGAACATTATCTTCAAACCGTTGGTTATACAGACTTACTCTGTACTGCTGGCTGCGGGTCTAACCGCACTTGTGGCTTGGGTCAGTGGCCCGTACCGCTCGGCCAAAGCTATGCGAAATCGTACCGAGGCGCTGTTTGCCGGTAAGCTGCACCAGACGTTATTTGCCAGCGAAAACCGATTAACTAAGTTTTTTGGTAACCACAAGCGAGTCATCCAATGGACAATTGTAGCGCTTACCGCACTGGTACTGCTGGCCATCCAGCTAACGCCGCTAGCCATTTTACTATCAGCCATAGTCATGCTAATTTTAGTGCTAATCACCGAAGTTTTGGCCGCTTCTTAGAGTCTTATTGACAGTACCCCTCAAGCGGTCAATAATGGGAGTTAGATTTAATTAAGGGGGTCTTATGGCACGATCGAATGAACCAACCGGCTGGGTAGGTTGGATATATTTTGCCAGCGCGGTAATGCTGGTTATGGGCGGACTCCAAGCTATCTCTGGCTTGGTGGCAATATTTAAAAACGACTTTTACGTCGCCACCCAAAATGGCCTGGTGGCGTTTAACTACACCACTTGGGGCTGGATTGACCTGGTGCTTGGTGTAGTTGTTTTCTGTGCTGGCCTGGCGTTAATGAATGGCAGTGCCTGGGCGCGAGTGGTAGCTGTGTTTCTAACGGTACTTAGCGCACTGGCCAACTTCGCCTTCTTGCCGGCCTATCCAATCTGGTCGATTATCGGCCTGGTTGTCGATGGGTTAGTGCTCTATGCACTGACCGTCCACGGCGGAGAGCTCCGCGACTAGTTTGATTTTAGCGGCCCCATGCCCGCTTGTTTTTAAAAACGCTCCGGGAAATTTCTCGGGGCGTTTTTTTATTTTTGCTTGGACTTTTGCCGGCGACCTTCAATTTTTGTGGCTCGGCTGTTTACCCTTTGAGTGCCAAGAACACTAAAGGCTCCGACCACGGCCGATACGCCTATCAAAATATAAAAGACATCGATTAGTCTGGCGACGTCGGTTGTCGGGTGCAAATCACCATAGCCAACGGTCGTCAGCGTCACTACCGAGAAATAAACGGCCTGTATCCATGTCCAGGGCTCCAGCTCATGAAAAGTTATGGTGCCAATGGCCATCCAGATAAAGGCTGTAATGGTCGCAGCTCGGATCTGCGAGGCGCGTTTAGACTTGAACATGCTATTTATTCTAATAACTAAGCCCCAATCCTCCAAAAGTTAAATTGACAAACTACCGTTCTAAGAGGATAAATGTATATAAGTAATTAAAGCTTGGAGGAAAAGCTATGCAAAGACAGTCTATGTGGGGCGTGGGACTGGTAGCCGGTATTGCAGCTACATTGTTCGGCATTGCGGCCGTATTTTGGCCTGGTATAACAATATTAACGTTACTCTATCTGTTTGCTGCCTACGTTTTGGTAGACGGCATCGTCAACTTCTTTGGCGGCATCTTTAGTATCGGCAACAAGGGTTCTTCCTGGTTTCTTAGGCTGATATTGGGCGTTTTAGAAGTAGGTGTAGCCATTTACTTGCTGCGCCACCCGGGCGTGACTTTTGCTACCTTTGTGCTGCTAATCGGCTTTACGCTGATTATCCGAGGCATAATTGACGTTGTAGGAGCCTTTACCGATAGACCAAACAACACTCACCGTGCTTTAGGTGTCGTTGGCGGTCTACTGGCACTGGTTGTTGGAATCATAGTACTGTTTCAACCAGCCGCTAGTGGCGTAGCCTTTGTCTGGCTACTTGGCGTTTACGCGCTGATTACCGGACCGATTACCATCGCTCTGGCTCTTGACGCACATAGCGCCGAGAAAAAAGCCACTCGCTAAGAGTAGTTTTCGCTCAAAAAAAATTAGCCTCTTGGGGGATTACCCCCGGGGGCTTATTTTTTTTCAAAAGCCCAGTGCCTAAGGCCGGCCTTAAATCACAGTTAAATCTCAGCCGGCAGTTATAATATAGATAAATCAAACTGAACTTAAAACGGGGGAAAGGTGCCCAGCTACGCCCATTTAACTGATTACCTGCAGGCCAACAGCGAGAAACTCGGCAAAAAAGCCGCGCTGGTCACCGACACTAAGACACTGGACTGGCAGCAGCTGCAGCGCCAGTCAGAGGTTGTCGGTCAGAACCTGACCAAACGTTTGGGCAGCGACAAGCAGCAGGTGGTGGCACTTTTGATGCCAAATACCTGGGAGTTTGTGGTGGCCTATCTGGGGATTTTGCAGGCCGGCCACATTGCTATGCCGATTGATGTTATCTATAAACCGCTGGAGATTGAAGCAGTGCTGCATCAAATTCCGCCAAGGCTGCTAATAGCCGACGAGGCCGGCCGGGCCCGCATCACTACTGATATTCCAGTGCTGGGACTAGATGATTTGTCGTCGCCGCTTAATGAAAAAATAGAGCCGCTGCGCCTAGCGCCGGATAAGCAAATCGCTACGCTACTGTTTACTTCTGGCACTACCGGCCAGCCCAAAGCCGTGCCCTACACCCACGCAATCCACGCCTGGAATATTGACGTTTGCTCGCAAGTTTGGGAGTGGACGAGCGAAGACAGCCAGCTTATTTCGCTGCGGTTGTCCCATATGTACGGCCTGGTCATGGGGCTGTCCGGCACAATCTATCACGGCAATACCATGTACTTGCAGGATGGGTTTGACGCTGCCACGACCCTGAAACTGCTAGCCAGCGGGAAGGTTAGCATCTTTACCCACGGGCCGCTTGTCTATGCCAAGTTGCTGGAAACTCCCAACCCAGAGAGCTACGACCTTAGCAAAGTACGTTTGTTCATTTCGGGTTCGGGGCCGCTAGCGCCGTCAATCTGGCAAAGTTTTAAAGATGTTTTTGGTCACGAAATTCTAGAGGTCTACGGCACAACCGAAACCGGCCGCATAGCCTCTAACTTACTCAACGAGCGGATTCCCGGCTCGCCCGGCCGGCCCTTGCCCGGCGTAAAGTTAAAAACTGATGCAAAGGACCAAGTTATGATTAAGTCGGGTGGTGTAATATCTGGCTACTGGAATAATAAAGATGCTACTGCCGAGGCCCGCACTAGCGACGGGTTTTGGAAAACTGGTGACTTTGGCGAGCTTAAAAACGGGCGGCTAATTTTAAAGGGCAGGCTTCAGGAGCGCATCCGCCGCCAAGGCTACACCGTATCACCGCGCGATGTAGAGTGGGCGCTATTGACCAATACGCAAATCAAAGAAGCGATTGTAGTGGGCGTACAGCAGCCCGGGCAGCCCAATGATAAACTGGTTTATTTTTTACGAACCACACTTAGCGATGAACAAGTTGCCAAATTTTGCGCACAAGCCCTGCCATCGGTCTGGCGGCCAGACAAAGTGATAAAACTGCCGCAAATCCCCAGAACCAGGAGCGGTAAGGCCAACTTACACGCTCTGAAGGAGATGCTGTAAACTAAAAGCTTGCCATGGATGAAGATGTAGGGACACAAGTCGCACCAAGCAAACGGATAATTGAACTTGATATTATCCGCGGCATTTTTTTGGTGGTCATTTTAATTGACCACATTGAGCTTTATCCCAGTGGTTTTGATTTATTTACCGGTCGCGGGCGCCTGCTGGTATCGGCTGCCGAGGGCTTTTTCTTTATGTCCGGTCTGTTGGTTGGTATGGTCTACCGCCGACGTATAAACCGCGGCATGAAGTTTATATTTAGGAAAATGTGGCGCCGGGCTATTGAGCTCTGGCTGGCCTCAATTGTTCTATCGCTGCTATTTACGGCAGCCGCAATTTATCTTCATCATACCGGCATTAAAGATGGGCTGCTGCCGGTTACTAACTGGCCGCACATCATAAAAGAGACCGTCTTGATGCGCTACGGCTACGGCTGGGCAGACTTTTTGGACCGCTTTGCGATACTGATGTTTTTGGCGCCGTTTGCATTTTGGTTGCTGGTCAAAAAAAAGTGGTGGCTGCTGGCAATCATCAGCCTTGTAACCTGGGCTTTTCGCGGCAACAACTTTACGTTTTCCTGGCAGCTTATTTTTGCCGGCGGCATGATAATCGGTTACCACTGGTATCAGCTGGGTGCTCGCTACCGAAAGCTATCTGCGCAAACCAAAAAGCACGTCCGGTACACTGTTGGCTGGGTGACCGGCATCTCGTTTTTGCTCAGCTACGCCAGCGTCTTTATATTGTCGGTACTCAACGAAAGGATGTCGTCCTTACCGCTTTGGCTGCAGCACGGCACCAATAGCTGGAATTCAGCCAACGCCTGGGTGTGGCTATATTCGCAAAAGTGGACGGTTGGTCCGGTGCGCATAGTACTGTTTGCGTTTTGGTTCAGCACGCTGTTTTGGCTGGTCAGCCGCTACTATCGCCGCATTAATCCGCGCTTAGTCGGAGCCGTAGAGCTACTTGGACGCAACAGCCTGTTTGTTTATATAATTCACGCCTTTATTGTTTTTGGCTTCAAGCTATTTATTCCAAGCGCAACCACGCTTTTGGAAAATTTCCTGATTACGGCAGTAGCTCTCCTGCTGCTAATAATCATTACAAGGCGTTATGAAAAGTGGCAAGTCTCCAAACAGCCCAAAAAAGCTAAAGCTCACGCCAAGCAGCCCAAACAGGCATATCTAAAGCCCGACTTGGTTAAAAGCCCCTAGGAGCCCTGGAGCAGCTGAAGCGAGCGCTGGTATATCTGTGTGCGCTGTTGACCTAGCCCATGATTGCCGCCCTGATAGATAAAATACTGATGGACCTCGCCGGCCTTAGTCAAGGCTTGGTCCAAATCGGCTGAAAAATGGGGCGGGACCGTACGGTCAGCGGTGCCAACATGTATTTGGATATGCGCCTTAGTGCCGGCTACAAAATTAATCGGCGCCGTATTGTCCCAAAACCCGGGGTTACTGAGCGGCGTGCCGTGCTTATCCAG
This sequence comes from Binatia bacterium, assembly GCA_035542755.1. Taxonomy (GTDB): domain Bacteria; phylum Patescibacteriota; class Saccharimonadia; order Saccharimonadales; family UBA10212; genus RYN-425. The sequence goes on from DATKKU010000009.1 coordinate 30,251, forward strand.
CTGGTCCAAGCGAATATTGGCAGCCGTTGGGTTAGACGTATCAGAAATGGCGATGTAGGACCGAAACATGTCCGCCGGGTAGCCGACCGGGCCAGACAGCAGGATAACATTTTTGATATCCGGACTGATTACCGCAGCCCGCAGGGCTATATAAGCGCCCATACTGTGGCCCCACATGTTTATGTCGGCTTTATTTAGATATACTGTGTTTTTTACGGCCGCTACCAGGCTTAGAACGTCAGTATTGTAGGCCGAGGAATAAAAGGCCCCCTCGGGCTGGCCATCGGGTATAGATAAGCCCTGGCCCCTAAAGTCCGGTTTTAAAACCGCAAAGCCGTGCTGCGAATAGAATTCCATGTCGCTCAAGTAGGCTTTGGTTGTTGAGTAGCTCCACGGATTGGAGTAGCCGTGGCATAGTATTACCACCGGGTAACCGCCAGCCGGCTCGGCCGTCACTGGCAGGGTCATCAGCCCCTTTTCGGTCAAATTGTCGTGCGGTACGGCAAACTTAAAAATATACTGGTGAGCGTTCGCGCTAACGCCCAAGTCCTGTACCTTTGTAACTTGCGAGCTGGTATAGCTAACTTTGCGCAGGTCCCGAATGTCCAGGCTTTTATATAGAGACTGCTCGGCAGTGGCCGTGGAGCCTGACTTGCCAACCTGGTCCTGGCGGTCGGCATGAGTAAGGATAACTACCACGCCAACAAAAACTGCCAGCAAGCCCAGGGCTATAAAGTATAAGCCATGGTCAAGCCTAAGCAGTAGTTTTGGTTTTTTTGATTTTGCCATTAAGTATATAAAAGCTTACTTTTTAGTCTTAGGCTATATAATAGCGTGGTTTCAGAGGTTAGGCTAATGCTTATTTTAAGCTGTCGCTAAAATCTCAGAGGCGGTTTGCCGGCCAAGCGCTTATACTTAATCCTGTGGGCAGTATCAATTTTTATAACCTGGGCAGTCAAGCCGCAGCCGCCAAACTTGTGGCGGCCGCAGTAGAGCAGGCTAGTAGCAGTGGCCGCTCGGTGCTGGTACTGCTGTCCGGCGGCTCGGCCATAGGCACTGCCGTTAGATTAAGCGGCCTGATTGATTCGGTTGCCAGCAAATGCACCTTTAGCCTAGTAGACGAGCGTTGGGGCCGTCCAGGACACGCCGACTCCAACTGGCAGCAGCTAAAATCGGCTGATCTAAGGCTAGATAAAATTAACTTTTACGAAGTGCTAAACGGTCAAGATGCCACCGCGGCGGCCGGCGATTTTAACGCATTTTTACAGCAGGCTTTGAACGACCACGACTATATAATCGGGCTATTTGGCATAGGTGCCGACGGCCATACTGCCGGCATACTGCCGGGTAGTCCGGCGGTTGCCGCCAAAGGCTACGCCGTAGCATATAGTGCCGACGATTATCAGCGGATTACCATAACTCCGCTAATGATTGCTAAAATAGACGAAGCGTTTGTGTACGCACTCGGGCCGGCCAAAGCTGAGCAGCTGGACAGGCTGGCGCTAGAGCTGCCGCTTGATAAGCAGCCGGCGCAGGCGCTAAAAACAGTGCCAAAGTTAGTTATCTTTAATGATTCTAGGGGAGTAAAGCTATGATAATAGGTTTTAGCGGGCTAGGAAAAATGGGCGGCCAAATGGTAGCCAGGTTACTGGCCGGCGGTCACGAGGTTTACGTAGTTAACCGCAGCCCCGAACCCGTAGATAAAATGGTGGCCCTCGGCGCCAAGCGCGGCGACAGCCTGGAGAATCTGACCAAGCTGCTCAAGCCGGTAATTATTTGGCTCATGGTACCGGCCGATGTTGTAGACGAGCAGTTTAACACCATCTTAAAAACCGCGCCGATGAGCTCTATTATTATTGACGGCGGCAACTCCAACTTTCGTGACACTCAGCGCCGGGCCGAGACCGCTAAAAGCCGAGGCATCTTTTTTGTAGACGTCGGCACTAGCGGAGGAATTTTGGGCGAAAAAAACGGCTTTTCTATGATGGTCGGCGGTGACAAGCAAGCCGTTCAGCTAATTACCCCAGTTATAGACAGCCTGGCGGCTCCTTACGGCTGGCACCACTTTGGGCCGGCCGGCAGCGGACACTACGTAAAGATGGTTCATAACGCTATTGAGTACGGCATGATGGAATCTTACGCCGAGGGTTACCGTATGTTAAGAGAGGGGCCATACACCGAGCTGGATCTAGCCGCCGCCGGGCGCATTTGGCAGCACGGCAGCATCATAGACTCGCTGCTCAACCAGCTAACCATGGAGGCCATTGAGGAGAATCCAAGTCTAGAGGGCATAGACGGCGTAGTAGCCGAGTCCGGTGAGGCCCGCTGGACGCTGGAGCTGGCCCGTGAGCTAAATATTCCTATGCCGTCAATCCAGGCTTCGTTTGACGTACGGCTGCAGAGCCAGCAAGGCCAGGTTAACTTTGCCACCAAGCTGCTGGCAGCCATGCGCAACAAGTTCGGTGGACATAATCTAAACCCAGATCAGTAACTTCTTAAGCCGTGCGACGATGAGCAGCCGCTGCCTTAGGCAGGGCGGGCGCTTTATGCTTAGCCAGCTGATTTTTTACAAAGCTAATTAAGTACGGCGTAATCAGGTAGCCAAGAACGGCGTAGGTAATGCCGCAAATCACGTCAAAAGCGTAGTGCTCGCCTTCGTAAACTACTCCAACATAAATAAGTATTGGGTAGATAAGCGACAGCGCACCCCAGCGCCGACCGTAAAGCTTAAATATAAAGATGCTAAACAGTGTGGCCACGGCGGCGTGCAGGGACGGTACGGCGGCCACCGGGTTGGGGGCGATATGGTTATATAGCGACGGAAAGTTATTGATACCCAAACTAAACCAAACGTTGCTAGATATGCGCACAATTGGCTCGATATAGTGATTCTGGCTGGCCAGCCAGGGCGGCGCCGCCGGAAACAGCAAAAACGTCAAAAACGCACTGAAAAATACCACCATATAGGTCGTGACTACTTGCCAATAGTAGCTGTCGCGGGTCTTCCAGACCAAAATTGCCAGCCCCAGCGGCACCACAAAAAACAGCATGTAGGGGACGTAGAGCACCACATCGTACCAGCTTGTATGTCCGCGCCACAGCCAGCGCTGCAAATATATGGTCGGCAGGTTTCCAAACAGTAGCTTGTCAACGTGCGGCGCTAGTGTGTAGTTAACATGGCTATTTAAACTATGGGCAATACCCCGAAAAGATTCATAAACCAGCAGCAGTGCTACGAATGGTCCCAGCCTTAGCAGCATTACTATGGCCTGGCTAAAAATCATAAATACAAAAAACAAAAAAACTATTAACTTATCGGGGGTAGGGAAGCTGGGGTCGCGAATAAAAATAGCTAGGCAGGCAGCTGTGCCGGCAACACCCAGTATTTGGAAAACTCTCTGTTTGGTTTTTACCACTAGCATTCATTGTACATTAGCGGGCTCGCGACAAGCTATTCAGCCCCATCTCAGGTAGTTTCAAGTAAAATATAGACAGTTATGAGAATTCTAGTTATAGAGGATGAGCACAAGATAGCCAACGCTATTAAGCAGGGCCTGGTGCAGGAAAAGTACGCTGTAGATTTGGAATACGACAGCGACAGCGGCCTGGCCGCCGGCCTGGCCGAAAGCTACGACGTTATGATTATTGACCGCATGCTGCCGGGCAACCTGGAGGGTATGGAAATTTGCCGAGCACTGCGCGAAAAGGGCATCCATACGCCAATACTGCTACTAACCGCCAAGGGCCAAATCCGCGACCGGGTAGACGGACTAAACAGCGGCGCCGATGATTATCTGGTCAAGCCTTTCTCGTTTGAGGAGCTGCTAGCTAGGGTGCGGGCTCTGCTGCGCCGCCCGCCAACCAGCAGCGGCAATACCCTAAAAGTGGCCGATTTATCACTAGACACCATCACCTATCAGGTTAGCCGCGGCGGCAAATCCATTAACTTAAGCGCCAAAGAGTTTGCTCTTTTAGAGTATCTAATGCGAAGCCAGGGCCAGATTTTATCAAAGGACAACATTATCTCGCACGTTTGGGACTTTGACGCCGACATTTTGCCCAACACCGTAGAGGTCTACATGGGTTACCTCCGCAACAAAATTGATAAGCCATTTGACGGCCCAGAGTTAATCCACACTCTGCGCGGCTTCGGCTACAAACTTGGAGCGAGTAAATGATTGATAATATGTTTCACTCGGCAGCGCTCAAGCTGACAGTTTGGTACCTAAGTATTATCATGATTGTCAGCATTAGCTTTAGCGGCGCGGTTTATCACTTTGCCAGCAATGAACTTATCCGCACCAGCCAGCGCCAACAGCGTTTTTTTGACCAGTATCAGTACGAGTTTCCGCCGCAGGTGCCCGGCTATGAGAATTTCCGCGTGCGGACGCTGCAAAGTAGTATGTCGGATATCAGAGACGAGCTAGTGGTGCTTAATTTGTCGGTGCTGCTTTTGGGCGGGGCCCTTAGCTACTACATGGCCAGAAAGACGCTTCGGCCAATAGAAGATAACATGGAGGCCCAACGCCGCTTTACCGGCGATGCTAGCCACGAGCTGCGCACGCCGCTGACTGTTATGCAGGCCGAGAACGAAGTTGCCCTGCGTAACCCCGATTTGACCAAAAAAGAGGCTGTAGACCTACTTAAAAGTAATCTAGAGGAAGTTGCCAAGCTAAAGGCCCTGTCCGACGGACTGCTGAGGCTAGCCAACATAGACAACAATCAGCTGCGCAGCGATGTCGTTTCGGCCAAGTTTGTTGCCGAGCGGGCCATTGAGCGCTGGAGCAAGGTTGCCAAAGATAAAAAAATAACCATCAAGACCGACCTAAAAGAAGTAAACGTCCAGGGCGACCCGGACAGCCTTACCGATTTAGTATCAATTTTGCTGGACAACGCCATAAAGTACGGCGGCGGCAAGCCGGTTAGCATAAAGACCTACAAAAAAGACAAACAAGTATTCATAGAGGTTGCCGACCACGGGCAGGGCATTGCCGCCGCCGATTTACCGCATATTTTTGACCGTTTTTACCGCGCCGATACCTCGCGCAACAAGAACCAAATAGACGGCCACGGGCTGGGGCTGGCTATTGCCAAACAGGTGGCTGATTTACACGATGGTTCAATAGAAGTCAAAAGCTCCGCCGGCCACGGCTCTACCTTTGCCCTGCGCCTGCCAAGCGTATAAAATAAGCGCGTATGCCAAAGCCCGACTCCAGCAAGAAAGCTTTTGATATTCATAAGACTTTGCCTACCCACCGGGCGGCCAAAACACACCAGCCCACCGGCAGAAATTCTCGCCTGGAAAAAGTTGCCGAGATTACCCCGGAAGAAAAACGCCGCGGTTTTAGCTTCAAGCGGGCGCTGGCCTCCGTCTTAGTAATTCTTTTTTTGTTTGTAATTGTTGTTGGCGTTTGGGACGCCCGCAACATCTCCTCGGCTACCAGCAAACTGTTTGGTACGGACAATGTCTTTAGCCTGCTTAGCCCAACCAGTTTAAAAAAGGATAATAACGGCCGGGTCAACGTTCTGATAGTTGGCTACTCGGCAGATGATCCTGGCCATAGTGGCGCTAATTTAACGGATTCTATTTTGCTGCTTTCCATGAACCCATCCAATAAAACCGGCTATATGCTAAGCATCCCGCGAGATTTATATGTGGAGATTCCGGGCTTTGGCCACGCCAAAATTAACGAGGCTTACCAAGACGGCGGCATGAGCCTGCTGGAACAGGTGGTTACTAGCGATTTTGGTGTCCAGATTGGTTATTACGTAATAGTTGATTATACGGCTGTAAAACAGACGGTAGACGCTCTGGGCGGCATTACCGTCAATATTCAAAGTACCGACCCGCGCGGCCTTTACGACCCCAACATCAACACTCAGGACGGTGGCCCGCTGCTACTGCCTAACGGCCCGCAGAAATTGAACGGCCAAACGGCCTTAAACCTCACGCGGGCCCGCGGCGACGCCTACAACTCCTACGGTTTTGCCCAGTCAGACTTTGACCGCACCCAGCATCAGCGCCAAATACTGACGGCCATCAAAGACAAGCTAAGTTGGAAATTGGTGCTCAACCCCAGTAAAAACAGCCAGATTTTAAACGCCGTAGCCAGCAACGTAAAAACCGACGTTGCTATAACCCAAGCCCGGCCGCTGTTTGGCACGTTTAACTCCATTCCTTCGGCTCAACTGCTGTCGCTTAGCCTGCGCAGTCTAAGTGGCACTAATTACTTAGTCAGCTATACAACTTCCAGCGGCCAAAGTGCGCTGGTCCCATCAGCCGGTATTGACGATTACAGCCAAATCCAGGCCGCCCTGGCTGATATCGGCAACCAAAAGACCCCTTAGTTTACTTTACTAATACTTATATTAGTGGTATAATTTATTTTACACAGCCCTTTTACAAGGAGGTTCAGTAGTGACCGTTCAGATCGAGCCGTACAGGCGCGACGTGGTTCTGCAGACCGTGATGGACGACGAAGCTGTTCGCAGGCACGAGCTTGTGGAGCAGCTGGGCTTCAACCCAGAGCTTCAGCTCGTCGACGAGCACGGCGACGAGGCAGCCAGCTTCTACCCGGAGCTGGCCGGCTTCGAGTTGAGCATCTGGACGCTCTTTCACCAGAGCGTCTACAGCAAGAACAAGGAGGAGTGGTCGGGGTATCACTTCGACCGCATTCCCACCGAAGTGCTGTCGCATATCGGTTTCGCTCAGGAGTTCGGCGGCTTTGACGACATCGAGCTGTGGACTCCCGAGAGGAAGGTCGAGCTGGATCCGATGGCCGTCGGCGTTGTCGGACATCGTCTGGGACACAGCGAGCTTCGCCACAGCCTCGGCCAGAACTTCGCGTTCAACCGCAACGCCCGCTTCTTCCCAATCGTCCGCTGGGGCGAGAGCCTGGAGGCGTTCGACCGCATCAAGGAACGTGCTCTTCTCAACACCATTCAGCTGACCCACGGCTTCCGCAACAAGGTCGTTCCGCTGGGTGTGCTCAACTACATCGAGGAGCAGCTTCATAGCGGCGTCCGCAGCCCGTTCTGGATTGACAAGGCTTCGCGCCTTGCAGGCAAGCACTGCGGCGAGCGCCGCGTCTGGGTGTCGCCGCGCGAGGGAGTCGCTGCAAACGTCTGCGGCGTCTGCGGCGCACACTGAATCACTCCGCTGTCAGGGCAGGTAACCCGATTTTTCGGTTGCCTGCCCGGCGGTCTGGGAGCACCCCAGACCGCCGCCTTTTTTCAATCTTTCGTTATCAAGCCCTATCAACTTCTTAGTAACAGAGTTATAATGTCCGTGATTTAGGAGTTAGCCGGTGTCATCTATCCCTCAGCCCTCGCGCGAAACATATGCTTGGACCTACGACCCTTCCAATTGGCAGGGTGTTGATATATTGCAGGGCGAAAATGAGAACCTGCCGCCCGCCATGGCGCCAAGAGCCAAAGTACGAGAATACTCCCGCGCCCGAATTAACCTTCGTGCCGGGCTAAATTTGGCGCTGCTAAGCGACCATGTAGAAATGGTCCGCTACGTAGAGGGGACTACCTTTGACCCGCCGCAAGACCAATTACCTGACGGCACGGTCGTGACACTGGAAAGTGCCCGGCTAATCTATGAGGCCTCTGGCAACCAGCAGGACGAGCAACAGGCCGAAGACGATGAACCTCAGGTAGCAGTTTTTAAGGACTACCCCATAACGCGCCCGCACCTAAAGTATTGGCTGGATTATCAAACGCTGGAGCCGGAGCAACAGCTTGGTCTGCTGGGCACCGAGATAATCGGTATTTCGGACCCCCAAATAGCCTATATACACCAGGTCCATTGGGGAGTCCTTAGAAGTTCTAAAAACGGCTCGCGCGCGGTCCAGTTATTTAATTTTCAAAAACCACACCTGGCGGAGTTCGGCGGTTTGCCGCTTGTTAAACTTGGGTCTGTTAGTAAAGAAGACGTTGAGGCGATGTGGGCTATTGAACTACCTATAGAAATCGGTCAGGTAAAAAACTTGGGGACGCTTGCCCTAGATGGCTTTTATACTGCGGCCATGACTAAAGTTCTTGGCATTGACGTTATACATATGACCGAGCCCAAGGATAACGGCGGCCGCCGCGGGCCGCGCCTACCCCACAAAAAAAGCCTGCCTAAGTTTTTGCCCAGCCGCAGCTAGATATTTGTCCTATCCGCCAGTCAGGCTAAGTTGAAGTATTGATTATTATATGTTAAAGTATGCCTAGCGTGCGACGGGTGTTTTTGACCCCCGCCATAGCACCTAACAATTTGCCTTACGAACCACCTGAAAGATTAAGGCCAAGCCCCTATGGGGCTAGGCTTAACCCGGGCTTCGGCCCCAATCTACGGGAGGCTGCATGAAGCGTTTGCTCATGGTACTTTTCTTCCTCGGCGGCCTGGCGCTGGCTGTCTACGTCGGCGTCTTCGTGGTGCTGATGAACGGCATCAGCGACACCGTCAACGGCATCAAGGCCACCCCCACCGATGCACACCAAATCGCTTGGGGGCTTGTGCAGGTCTGCGTCCTTGCCGAGGCAGTGGCCGGCAGCATCTTGCTCGTCTTCTGGCTCATCGCCGGCGTGCTCTTCATGAGTGACGATGGCTTCCGCGGCCGCCCCCTCAGCCGCGGCGGAATCCCGTTCCGTAGCTCCGGCAAGTGGCCCGGCTTCTAGGTTCGTTCGTGCAGGCAGCCCACAGTCCGGGCAACCGGACTGTGGGCGCACAAATTTTTATTAACTACCCCTAATGAAGCACCCTATTATCTTCTTTGCAGCAGGGTTATAATTAGCCTAAAGTTCAGAGAGGATGCCTACTTATGAAATTTGATAAGAACCCCCCCACAGACAAGCACAAGCACGGCCTGGTTTTTGAATCCGAGCACGACGAAGTTGAAGCAGTGGCCGCTGCCTATAGAGAGGTCGTAAATCAGAAGGCCAAGTCAGGTAAGATTAGCGATATCAAAAAGCACGAGCGCGATTTCTCGCAGTGGGGAAATTTCCCGGACCAAACAATTCTGACCAATCATCCTCTGCAGATAGCTTTGCTGTTAGAAGGCTTTTATGGCCGAACTGCTGAGGCCGTTCGCGAGATTGTGGCCAGCTGTTTTGAACCGGCTTTTGATAGTGACGCTATAGCCAGGCGGATAGACTTGGGCGAAAAGGCCTTTCAGCTGGCCGGGCTAATAAAATTAGAGTACGACAACGATACTTTGGACCAAATGCTAGACGACCACGGCGTGTCGCTGTTCGCCACGCCCGCAGAAGCCCCCGAACACCCGTTTGACTAGCGCCTTATGACTATTAACTTCCCCCGAACAGAGGTATATATTTTTGCTACCTTGGGCGGCAAGGTAGCACCCACCGCCGGGCTGCGTTCAAACGTAGAGCTACTTCGCTTGCCAAAAATCGGGCCAAGCCGAGCGCCCTTCGGTTGAACGTACGTTTGGCCACGTACTTTTTGGCTGCACTCAGTCTTCTGTTTGAGCCGATACCCGGAATATATTAATCCTGATACAATATAAGCATGACAAAGATGGCAAGATCGTTAGGGCCAGTCTCTAGAACAAAAACTAAAAAACGTGGAAGGCCGACATACATTGACTTATTCAGTGGAGCTGGAGGGCTATCACTAGGCTTTGAACAAGCAGGTTTCAAGAACATATTTTCATTAGACAATGAGGCCTCTTTTAATAAGACCTACCGAAGGAACTTC
>DATKKU010000010.1:0-6295 GCA_035542755.1 Binatia bacterium
CCAAGATGAAGAAGATTATTCCAAAGGACGCCAACTTAATTCCGGACAGTGCTAAGAGGGTATTCAAAGGTAAAATCTTTGAGGTTTGGCAATGGCCTCAGGATATGTATGACAATTCGAAAGAGACTTTCGAGATGCTGAAACGTCCCGATACGGTTGTAGTCCTGGCGATTAAAGATGGCAAGTTCATAATCTTGCGCCAGAGCCAACCCAATCTGAAAAATGAATTTCTAGACTTCCCAGGTGGCCGAGCCGATCCCGGCGAAACGCCGCTTGAATCTGCAAAAAGGGAACTTCTGGAAGAGACCGGTATGACATTTAAAAACTGGAGGCTATTAAACGTTAACCAACCTATGCAAAAAATCGAGTGGTTTATTTATACATATCTAGCGACAGATTTTGAAAATCAGGTTAACACTAATCATGATGCTGGAGAAAAGATTGAAATACTCGCTATGTCCTTTGATGAGATCAAGAACATCGATGCTGAATTAGCACGCTTCGATCAAGATATTTTTAATACCCATGGCAGCATAGAAGATTTGATCAAAGCTCCTGAGTTCCAGGGACGAGATATCGAACTGGCGTAAAATAAAACCAAGTGAGATAATTGCTCAAATACCTATAAAATGGTATAATTTCTTCACACTCAAAGTGAGTCCTTGGCCGCGAAGGTTCCAGCGGTAGCTCTCCGACAAGGAGGTTACGGTGCCTGTCGGTACAGAACGCCAAATCCAGCGCCACTTCCGGTACACAGACAAGGGGCATGAGGCCATCGCGGCCGGTCTGCGCCTGTTCTTCCGCGAGCATCTCGAGAACAGCTGCACCCTTCACTGGATGTGGCGGTCCGACGGCTTCTTCATTCACACCGGAAACGCTCCGTCGTTATCCGGTCCATGGGCGGAAGTGGGAGCCATCGACGATGCGGCCGAGGCCGCGCAGAAGTGGCTGAACGGTTTATCGAGAAGCGAGCGCTACGCGATTCACCGTTCTACGCCGATGGACAGCTTCAGGGGCGCGACTGATGACGGCTTCACGATGACAGATCAGACGGTCGACACAATCGACGTCGTCTGCATCATCCCGGCGTGGGTCTAACTCCTCTACGGAGAGTTTCACCTCACCGCCAGCCTTCGGGCTCGGCGGTGAGGGTTCTCCAAGTTATAAATTCCATAAAACCAGCGTAAAATAAGAACAATTTTAAAGTGCTAATGCTACAATTTAGCTAAGTATCATGGAAGAACAGAACGACCCAAACTTTCAGGGGCAGCAGCAAGCTCCGTCCGTGCCTTCAGCTCAGCCTTTACCAACAACTCCACCAGCTGGTTTTACGCCTCAACAACCTTTAATTGGTACACTTCCTAACACTCCCGGCCGCAAAAGAAGAAATTATCTGACAGCAATAATTGTACTACTAATTTTAGTAGTTGGTGGACTTGGCGCTTGGAAGGTGCTAGGCAATAAATCCGGCAACAATACAGTCACCAAAACCAGCACGTCGGCCAGCCAAAACAATCAGCAGCCAGCAGTTCAGGTTGCATATCAAAATGACTACCAAGTTTACAAGCAAACACAGCAGAACGCTAAAGTTAGTACATATACTTTGGTAGATAAAAATGGCTCAAAGATCCAGCAAGCGCAGGCGCCTACTAGTCTTAAGCTGGTCAGCTCGGTCGGGAACGATATGTTTTTGTTAGTTGATACCTCAAATGTTGAAAAACCTATATTCTACTCGTTCTCTAAAGCGGGGCTTAACCAGCTTTCAAATTTACCGGCAAGCCTGACAACACCACAAGTAACCAGAGGAGTAGGGCCGATAGGAATTAAAGGCTATGGTGCGGACAGCGTAATCTACCAATATTGCTCCATGGACAGTACGTCCAGCTCGTGTGATATCCGGATTGCGAGCCTAGTGACCGGTTCTGAGAAAGTTATCAAAGTCGACGAATTAAATACCTATGGCGCACACATTTCTGCGCTAAGTGCAGATCAAAAGACAGCCTATTTCATAGGGGTTTCTCCTCAAAACCTTCAGGATTTTCAAAAGCAAGCAGATAAAGTAACCGGAGGGCAGGTAGTATCTGAGAGTGACCCCGCAGCTGACAAACTATACGCCCTGAATGTCCAGCGGTCTGTTTTGCAAGTAGATCTTGCTAGTCAGAAGGTAGTCGCTATAAAGCCAGTGACCACGCAGTACACGTACTATGGAAAATTCTGGATTTCCCCTAACGGACAGAACCTTGTATATAGTAACGGCGGTGAAGCCGGCCAGCTGCACTACGTGCGAATATCAGACAATACACAGAAAATAATTAAACTACCTAGCGCGACTTTATCCACCGAGCCTTTTGGAGCCACCACGACCACCTACGACCCACTTTATTCTCCAGATGGCTCCTCGATGGCATTTGTAGTTTATGACACCACGGGCAGCAGTAAATATCTTGAGACTGCCGGAGTGATAAACTTTGCCAACTTGTCAGTTAAGATGTTCGCATCTCAACCAGCAGGAAGTTCCGGCATTAATGTCGGCGCTTATTTTGATAATTTTAGATGGTTAGGCTTAAACCAGTTTGACTATACGGCTGGGGCAGGTAATTATGGATACGACACTAGCTCGTCTTCTCCAAAACAGCTCAGCACGTCATACGGTAACTTCGTTGGAATCGCAGACGGCTACCACTAGGTGGTCCAATTGCCTGACGCCAAAACCAGCGTAAAATAAGATTATGGGCTCTTTCATAGAGATTAACGACACGCTAAGAATTACAAAAGAGCAGGGATTTCCGGCAGAACTGGACATTGAAAAGCACCTGCAAAAACCTTTCAAGCTTGCCGACTTTGAAGATAAGGTTTTCCAGTTTAAGTCCAAGCCTTCAATCCGTGTTTATAAACAGCCGCCGGTCAGAAATTTTTTAGTAGAAGATATAGGTGGTAAGTGGCTCTATTGGGGCCGATGCTACATTTTAGAGATTACTCATGACTACGTAAAAAATGAAACCTCGGGCAAGTACAAAATCATCGCGCTTAACTCTCCGGAAGAAATGAAGCAGTCTTTTGAGCTGATAGACTTTGATCGTCCAGAATTAAACTACTTCAGTTAGCGTAAAATAAAACCAGATGAGAAAGGTGTTAGTGATTGGCTGCCCGGGGGCGGGCAAGACCACTTTTGCGTGCCAACTAGCCCAGAAGACCGGCCTACCGCTTATCCATCTTGATTATTACTACCACGACAAACCCAAAGACTATTACAGCGAGAAAAATAAAGCAGCTTGGCGTGACCAAGTATTAAAACTGACGAAGCCTGACAGATGGATTATAGATGGAAACTACAGTACTACTTTTCCGGAACGCTTTGAAGCAGCGGACACAATAATTTTTTTCGATTTTCCACTACGCCTGCGTCTTTATGGCATTTTCCGCCGGAGGCTGCAGTTTCGTAAAAAAAAGAGATATGACATGCCAGAGGGCTGGCAAGAAAAAATAACCTGGGAATTCTTCAAGTTCGTATGGAACTTTGAGGCCTACCGACCAAAGATTACTAATGTTCTGGATAGTAACTCAAAAAAGAAAGTCATAACTTTTAAAAAACGCTCCGACGTCCGTAGATATCTAGAATCACTAAAACCAGCGTAAGAATGAAAAGAGGGGGAGTACGGCGCTAGGCCGTACTCCCCGTGTCCGTAGGTGGCTTCGGGACGTTGAACTTCAGCTCATTGCTGAGACGTTGCTTGTCGCCGTCGAGGACGACGATGCGATAGTCGCCGGGCCTGGTGTCCCTATCGCAGGGCCAGCGCCACGAGCTGAGATGTCCAGCATCGTCTGCGAGCCCCCAGCTGTTGAAGTAGAACTTGCCGTTGAGCGTCACCACCGTGTTGTAGTTACCCCCGGGGGTGAAATTGCTGCTCTTGAGCGTCAACGTCCCGCCGTTGTCCACGGCCTGGCAGGTGTTCACGAGCGCGATGCTCGGCCTGCCAATGCTCCGCAAGGAGCTCTCCACGGCGGAGGTAATCGCGACAACGGCAACAACGCATCCCACCGCGATGATTGCGATTGCCTTTTTGCTCATCTAGCACCTCCATGCTAGGTAGGGATTCAAAGCCTCCACACTGCAGAACGGATTAATTCTAAAATATATTCGCGTTTTTCACAACCAGCGTAAACCCGGTAGTGAGCTTTCGCGCGGCCTTGCCGAATAATCCGCAAAGCGGATTGTCGCGAAAGTCTACTACCGGGTAAAATAAAACCAATGCCGGAACAGATTTTAAAGGTTGGCGAGTGGGGCATCGACCTGGTCCCTGAAAACCTGGCCCTAAGGGGCATAATTGCCGAAAGCGAGAGGCAGCAAATTGGTTCTATGCAACGACAGGGCGAGTTTAGATCGGCCATGGGCGACTTTGGCCCCTTAAATCCAAATGCCGACCCGGAACTTGACGCAATCTATCAAGGTATAACCGATTACCTGGAAATGCTTAGCATGGCTCCGGAAGCCCGCCATGCCCAACACTGGGAGCATATGACTAATCCGGCGGGCTTGGAAAAATTAAATAGTCTCAGCGGCCAAACCGTTTTAGATTTGGGCAATGGCCAAACTGCGACTGAGTTTCAGGGGTTTATAAAAGGCTTTGGCGCCAGCGGGTATATTGGTGTTGATATACGCAACATTCTAGGAGCGCGCCAGCGCCAGCAAATAGAAAATTTTGGCACGGTCGGCTATTTGGACGCCAAAGATGGCGATGTGATGGACGGGGTTTTAGTTAGAGGCGACCTGTTGGCAGTAGCCTCGCGCTTACCCGAAAAATCGGTCAGCATAGCGCTTAACGGTATAGACGAGTTTATAGTCAAGTCAAGCTCGTCCTACGGCCACCGGCTAGTAGACGAAGTAGTCAGAATACTGCATCCCGACGGCTTGATACTGGGCCTGCAAAGCCAGCCCGGAATACTAAACGTATTAGCCAAACGCGCCGGCATGGACGCGCTAAGATTGTCGGCTACTTGGCATGCCGCTGACCGCACTTCATCGGGCTTTTATCTTATTACCAAGAGAGCGTAAAGCATGGGCGCAGAGCAGTTAAAATCCGAACTAAACGACCTGTTTAAACCAAATGCGGCGGCCCAGACGGCGCAGTTTTTTAAGGCATACGATGGCGGCTACAGCCAGCACGACAAATTCTTAGGCATCAAAGTGCCGGTCATTCGGGCCATTTGTAAAAACTATAGTGATTTACCGCTGACAGAAATCGCCAAACTGTTAAAAAGCCCCATTCACGAACACCGTTTTGCCGGCCTGGTGATTTTAACTAACCGTGCCAAAAAAGCCGCTGCCGCCAACAAAAAAGCACTCTACGATTTTTACATGGCGCATATTGCAGGCGTTAATAACTGGGACTTGGTAGACATCAGCTGCCGTGATGTAATCGGCGGCTACCTGATAGATAAATCGCGCCAACCGCTTTATAAGTTGGCCAAATCCAAAAATATCTGGGAGCGCCGGATAGCTATTGTTAGCACCTGGGAATTTATCCGCCAAAAAGACCTAGCTGACACATTTAAAATTTCCGAAATGCTGATGGCCGACACTCACGATTTAATTCATAAAGCCGTTGGTTGGATGCTGCGCGAAGCCGGCAAACGCGACCGCGCACAACTACTGAAGTTTTTAGACGCCCACGCCCACGAACTGCCGCGCACAACCCTAAGATATTCCATTGAGCATTTGCCGCCCGAGCAGCGCCAACACTATATGGCCTTGAAATCCAAAACCAGAGTAGAATAAGATTATAAAAGAGGAGGTAAGATGTTAAACGAATCTGAAGTAGTCGCCAATGTGGCTGTAAAAGACGTTAAAAAGGCCAAACAATTTTATGAAAATACTCTAGGGCTAGAAGTTGTGGACGACGCCGACTTTGGCGTGACGTTTAAGTCTGGGGCAACTAGCCGACTGTTTGTCTACCCAACGCCAATGGCCGGCACTGCCAAATCAACCTGCGCCACTTGGGAAGTTAGAGACATCAAGAAAGTAACCAATCAGCTAAGCAGCAAGGGTGTAGAATTTGAACATTACGAATTTCCAGGTGCCGAGCATGAAGGTCCAATCCATATCATGCAGGGCAATAGAGCCGCCTGGTTTAAAGACCCCGATGGCAACATTTTGGGCCTAAGCGAAATCACTAAGCAGTAAAAATGGCAGCCGAATCCGAACCATCCTACCCAACTCAAATTCCAGCGGGCGAGCCGGGCGAGTATCACTATGCCTTTTACGGCGCCGGCTTTATGCCGGGTTATGTTATTAAAG
>DATKKU010000011.1:0-9520 GCA_035542755.1 Binatia bacterium
GCGTACTCTATAGAAAAACTGACGCCAAACTCTGGATCTTTGGCTTTTGGTAAAAGTTCATCAACGGTCCAGCTAAGACCGGCGATGATTAGGTAGATAAAGACGATATATATCGGCCAGCGAACAAACCACCGAAAGGAGCGCAGTTTTTGCCAATGCTGTCTAAAGGCAACCAGCTTGCGGGCAGACTTTTTTACTTTTTTGTGGTGAGCGACAGCATGCGCTTTTTTTGCGGTCATTTATTACGCTAATGTTAGCATAGCTTGATTACCAGAGTAAAAAATGATATTAAATACAAAATGACCAAGACAGAATTTGATCCTTATTTAACAGGGGTAGAAGCGCTACACTCAAGCGAGATTGATGCGCGCATCAATGAACTCCAGCCCAGCGTTGCATATTATGGCGAAATACCGGACGGCGCGCAGACCGCCTTGCGCCAAAACTACCCAGCCATAGAAGTACCGGATGATGGCGGTATAACTAAATACAGTGTACTAGTCAGCGGAGATTTAAAAACCGCAAAGACTGTCTTAATACGGTCAATGTCCTGGTCCGATCATCCGGGGCGGGGTTTTGAGGCGCTGCGTGAAGCACTCATCGCCGACCCCAGCAGCGGTCTGGCTGTAGTTGGTGTCAGTTTCCCCGGTGCCGGCTTTAGCTCTGAGCCGATGACCGCCAAGCAAAAAGACGAGCTTAAAAGCCCAAGAGGCTTTGAGTATATTGGCCGACAACAGTGGCAGGCCATAGAAATGGCCCTGTCTAATGAACTTCGTCGTGCAACTCCCGAGTTAAACAGTGCGCAGGTTAACCATAAAATCTCGGAATTTGAATTTGTTCTAGCCGGGCATTCGCAGGGGGCCTCAAACAGTGTGGGGTTGTTTCAGTCTGCGCCCGAAGACATACATATCTCTTCACTGGGGCTTGTAGAGGACGTGGCGATGGAAGCTCAGGGTTGGTTAAAATTCAGGCGGGCCTTTTTGACTCGTGGCAGCACCAAGTTTCCCGACTACACTGCCGCTAACCCGTACAATCAGTATCCCGAATTGGGTCCTGACTGGCGGGCTACGGGTTTGGTAAAAAATGTCATAACTCGGCCGGCTTCACACGTTGGCGCAGTTGTGGAAGCGATGCGTGCCGGCACCGACATGGACAAGGT
The DNA here is from genome assembly GCA_035542755.1 of Binatia bacterium. Taxonomy (GTDB): domain Bacteria; phylum Patescibacteriota; class Saccharimonadia; order Saccharimonadales; family UBA10212; genus RYN-425. Next base: position 1,160 of record DATKKU010000011.1, read on the forward strand.
AGTGAGAACAATGCAGGAGCGTGACGTGCAGTCGCTAGCCATAACGCTTGCCAATGGCAGCCTGGGATTGGGTTCGGTTGATGCCGCTAAAGCCGCCGCCGAATTATTTAATCGTACGTCTAAGCTTATGCATTTGAGTGACTCGGTCTTGGCACGTACTGTAGTCTGGGATGGTCATTATCACGCCGCCATGGAGAACTTAGCCAACTCACAGCAAACCTTCCGGTCCTTCGCGCGATAAAAGCTTCTCGTGCTAGCATAAACTAGTATGCGCATCGGCTTTTTTACCGACACTTACCTGCCCGTAGCTAACGGCGTTTGTTATGTGATTGAGATTTTACGCAAAGATTTGGAGGCCGCCGGTCACGAGGTTTGGGTTTTTGCGCCCAAAGACTTTCGCTGGCATCTCCCGAAGGAAGAGAGGGTTATTCGCTATAACGGCGTCAGCGGTCTGTTTTACAGCGACCAATTTAACAGCCTATTTTGGCCGCCAAAACAGCTCAAGCAGGTAGATAAGCTGAATCTTGACGCTATCGTAGCCTTTACGCCCAGTCTAATAGGCGGCTTTGGGGCCTACTGCTCGGTACGCTTGGGGATTCCGTACATTATCCAGTATGGCACCGACTTAGAAGCCTACGCCGAGCTTTACAGACCAACCGCTATTGGCGGTATAGCTGGCGGGATGATTCTAGGGCCATATTTTACCAGAATGAGTTATAAAGACCGCCTAAGTTATTACAGAGGCATTTTTTTCAGGAAAGACAAAGACCTTAGCTACTATTCCTACGTTACCAGACACTTGCTGCGGCCTATGCACGAGCGCTCCGCCGCTGTAATTGCGACCTCCGATAAAATAGCTGGAAAGCTCAAGCGCTGGCCGGCGCAGCAAAACGTCGTTACCATACCGACCGGTGTGGACCCGCTACCCAAAGATAACCGCTTTCAGGCTCAGTTTGCTAAAAAACACGGCCTTGGTCCAAAGGACGAAATTATTTTATACGCCGGCCGCCTGAGTATAGAAAAAAACCTAGACATGTTGATTGAAGCCTTTGAGCACCTCGCCGCCGCGCGGCCCAACGCCAAGCTGCTGCTGGTCGGCGATTTTCAGTATCGGCGCAGCCTGGAAGCCGAGGTCAAAAAAAATGCCCACGGCCAGCGAGTTATCTTTACCGGCCAGCTAAAGCGCGACGAGCTGGGGTCGGTCTATGGTCTGGCTACGCTATTCGCCTTCCCTTCTGTCACCGACTGCCAAGCGCTGGTTTTAAATGAGGCGGCGCTGGCCGGCTTGCCGCTGGTTTGGTGCGACAACGACAGCCTAAATCCGGTCTTGATTGACGGAAAAACCGGCCAAAGGGCCAAAAACGATGCGCAAGATTTTGCCGCGGTACTTGAATCTCTCGTAGCAGACCCAGCACTTCTTAAAAAATATGGCCAGGCCGCCAAAACCGAAGCTAAGAAATATAGCGAGGTCGGCCAAACCAAGAGGCTGGCTGAGTTTTTGCAGACCCTGGTCTAGTTGGTAGATATAGCGTTAGTCTGTTCGCGGCCACTGGAGTCAACCGTTACGCTGCAGGCGCCCCACAGGCCGACATTGGCTTGTTTGGCTGCCGCTTGCTTGGCCACAAACTGGGGTTTCTTTTCAAACGGGAACAGCGTGTAAGCAAAACCGTAGCCGCGGGCAATCAACTGGTCCTCTACCAGCCTGCCATCTGGCAGATAGACATAGCGCAGCAACCGGCCATAGCGGTCGCGGTTAGTGTCCAGGTTATCGGCCTGCAGCCGCACACGGTTACTTCCAATCAAACTTTTGGTGTAATTAGCGGCCACCGGGCCATAGCACTGTACCGGCGTTTTTGGGCGATGAGTTTCCGGCGTATCTACGCCTATCATTCTAATTGTTTCAACGCTGCCGTTCATATTTACGGCAATCGTGTCGCCGTCTATAAAGTGGTCTATGGCGTAGAGACCGGGCTGGTTTTGCTGGGCGCTTTTAACACCGCTATTTAGCCACCCCGATTGGGTTGCGACAACAGCCAAAGCTACAACTATAAAAACAGCGAATTTTAGCTTGTGACGACGAAAGTAGCGGGAATTCCTCATGTCTGCACTGTTTATATCATAGTATTGCTTAAAGACACCTTTTATTGTAAAATATCGCCTGGGAACTTCGGTAATACCAGACCGAGCTGAGGTTTAGCTCTTCCCCCTAATAAGGAGGCCAAATGTCAGGCAATAATTCCGGGAGTCACGCCATCGCAGAGGTCCTTCGGACGTTCGTACTCGCTCTGGTGGCCTTCGGGCTAATCGTGGCCGGCTTCTACGCCAAGAACCACGGTGTGGACGACACCTTCTTCTTCTACGGAGCTGGCTTCGTCATCGTCGTCGGTGTCCTAGGTATCTTCTTCTAGGCCACCCAGCCAGCCCCGCTGACAACCTGAACCTGCGCGAGACCTTCGCGTAGACAAGAAGGGAGATGGCGATGAAACGTTTACTGCGCGCCGCCGGCCGCGAGCTGCTGGAAATTCTGGCTGCTATGGCGGTCGCGCTAATTAGCTTGGTGGCTGCGTTCTGGATGGGCTACAGCCTGTGGCAGACGGACGAAATTCTGGCACTGGTCATGGGGGTCTGGGCCTTCCTTGCAGCCGGCCTGGTAGTCCGCGTGTTGTACGAGATGGTGCGCTCCCCAGGGGCACTGACTCAAGGCGACGACGTAGTTACCTGGGGGAGCAAGCTCTTCTGGGTTTTCTACGGCGGCGTGCTTGTGCTTTGCCTGCTGTGGCCGCTCACCCTCTGTGCTTTCGGTTTTGTCTACTTGGTCAAGCTGGCGGGTCGCCCCCGGCGGCTGGCCGAGCTCTTCAGGGACATCTGGGGAGACTAGAGCAAGGAGGCTCCAAAATGCCCTTTGGCCTTAGGCTGCTGAGCTTCTCGCCGGGAACTACCGGCTGTGGCTGTTGCGGTGCCAAGGACCAGGGTGACCTGCAGTCACCCGGCTGGGGTTCGTTTGGCGAGCTGTGGTGCCGGCCCTGTCTGTACCTGAGCGGCAAGATCAGGGCTAGCGCCCTGGACGTTGAGGAGTGGGAAGACTTGGGCTGGCTGGAGGACAGCCGCGACGCACTCCTGCTGGCCGGTATCCCAACTCGGGCTTAGCCGGCATCTCGGCAATTTTTGGGCGGAAAGCAATCCGGCTTTCCGCCCACCCGCGCCACGTGAGCGCTCCCAGAAATGGTTGCAGCGCCTGCGTGGCGCTTTTAATTTTATAAACAAAATCACCGGCGAATTTGACGCCGGTGATTACATTTTACGAACCAGTGTTTTTAAGCGCGGCGAGCGACTTGTTTGGCTTCTCCGCCTAGCTTAAAGGCTGCGACCGCAGATAAAACTCCGCTGGCGATGAACGACAGGCCGACAAACCAGATGATGGCCAAAGCCCCGTTGCCCGGCTTCACAAAGATGTAAAAACCAAACAGCAGCAGCACTAATCCGGCCAGTGAAATCCACCAACCGTGTTTTTTGGCCTCAAAGCCGGCGACAATCTGCATGGCGCCTGCCACGATTGCCCAAAGGGCAATGACTGTCAGGACGGCCAAAGCCGAGATGCCCGGCTTAGCGAACACATACAGTCCCGCCAGTGTGCTAATTGCGCCCAGTACGACGCCAAGCACCCAGTGGCTTTCACGCCTAAATAGCGAGCCGATTAGTAGCACGACTCCGCTGGCTAGGAGATAAACTCCCAGCACGACCAAAAAGGCTTTTAATGTAATGCCCGGCCAAGCAACTATTAAAAAGCCGAATAAAATTGAAACTGCCCCCCAGAGTCCCAAAGACCACGCCGCACCCTCTAACTGCTCTTGCATAGCGTTAACTCCTTAGTAATAACCTAACTATAACACTTACTTTTGCTTAATAAAAAAATAAATTGTAGTAATTTTACACTCAGTCGGCCTGACAATTTTTAAAAATCTATGCCCTTATTTGCTAAGTATTTGTCGTCAAAGTGGTGGCGAATCTTGGTCATGTTAGTAGCGATATCGGCATAAGTAAGCAAATCCTTAGGAAAGTCACGACCGGTCAAACACAGGCTGGTTTTGGGCGATTTGTCTTTAATCAACTTCTTTAAATCGGCCTTGGTGATTAGTTTGTGGTGCACGGCATTATTGATTTCGTCGCAGATTACAATATCAAACTTGCCCGAAGTCGCGGCCTTGTAAGCAACTTCATAAGTCTCACGGGCGGCCTGCTTGTGCTCGGCCTCGGACACATCTTTGGCCGACAAATCCCCGGCGTTATAAAAGCCCTTGCCGCCTTTATAAAACAGTAGGCGCTTGCCAAAAACCGGCTCTATTTCGCGGATAAATTTATGCTCGCCGACGTCCCAATGTTTTATAAATTGAATGTAGGCGGCCTTCCAGCCGTTGCCTAGAGCCCTAGCCAGTAGGCCCACGCTGGCACTGGTTTTACCCTTGCCCTCGCCGGTGTAAACCACCACTACCGAGTCTTTGGTTTTATAATCCTCAAACGCCATTGGAAATATATTGTAGCAGGACCGCCAAAAAAACCGCTTAGAGTTCCCTTTGATGAACAACAGCAGCAATGACCGAAGCAAAGTTCTTGACGTCGGCTGCGGCAAACGCATCTGAGGCGACGTGCGCATCAGTTTGCAATATTGTGTCAACGGCCACCATCACCGGCGCGTCGTCGGGCAGATAGGGCAAGTTGCCGACACTCTGCTCGGCTGTCACCAGCTTTGCCGCGGCTACAAAGGCCTCATTTAAAACGTGGTCCGAGCTGGGCTTACCCCCCGGCCCGGCGGCAAGGTCAATCTCGGATAACTCTACCGCGTAGGCCAAAACCGCCAGGGCCCAATAGCGGTTTCTGGCCGAGGGAGCATAAAAACTAATAGAATCCCACTGCTGGCCTAGTTTATACTCGTCAAGAACTTTGCTGGGGTCGTTTGGGTCATAGTGGCCACCGGCAATTGACCACTCCTGCCCGCTTTGTTCTGGATTGGGTGGGCGGAGTGTTTCTTCCATGTCTAGTCCTTCAAATGATATTTCTTAAGAGCAGCATCAATGCGCGGTTTATCAAATCCTAAAATCGTTTCATCGCCAATCTCTATCACCGGTATCCCGGCCTGGCCAGTTTTAGTCACTAGCTCCTGAGCGGCCTTTGGGTCGCTATCAACATCTATATCCTTATATTTTATTCCTAGTCCGTCCAAGTAGCGCTTGGTCATATGGCAGAAGGCGCACCAGGTGGCGCTATATATAGTGATTTTAGCCGTTGCATCCATACCTATATTCTATCAGACATGTGGATAAGCTCTTTGTGTTTTGCCCCGCCAGTACTATAGTGAACACTAGGTATAAATAAACGGAGGAGAAAACTAAAATGTTTGATAGAGCTAAAGTTAGCCCGCTGGTGGCCGAGTTTCTTGGCGCCGCCATCTGGGCTTACGTGGCATTAGTACTCAGCGAGACTACTGCCGTGTCTTACTTTATAGCCACCAGCGTAGCGGTTGCTGTAGCGGTAAGTTTTGTGCTGTTTGGATGGGTCTCGGGCGGTCACTTTAACCCGGCCATCACCTTTGGTATGTGGACGGCTCGCAAAATCGGTACTCTGCGCACTGTGGCCTACATCGTGGCTCAGCTAATCGGTGGGCTGGCCGCTTGGCAACTTTACCAGTACTTTACAAACCATTCAGTAGCTACTAAGACATCGCACTTTTCGGCCCAAATTTGGCTGGCCGAGCTAGTCGGTACTGCCGTTGTAGCTATGGCTTATGCCGCTGCCGCCAGCAAGAAGCTGGACAGCATGCAGACAGCTCTAACGATCGGTGCTTCATTGTTTGTGGGTATCATTGTGGCTGCCACGGCGTCAGCTGGTATTTTGAACCCAGCTGTAGCGCTTGGTATGCGCAGTTTTGACACGGCTTATATCGTTGGCCCGCTTCTAGGTGGCCTGCTTGGCATCAATCTATACAATATGATTTTTGTCGGCACTACACCCAAAGTTGTTAGAAAAACCAAAGTCTAAATCGTTTAGATAAGTTTTAAAAAGACCCCTGCAACGCTCAAGGGGGTCTTTTTATTTTATGAGGTCGGCCTCAAAGGCTTTGATGCCGCCCAGAGTTGCCGGGTATTTAGATGTATCAGGAAAATCCAGCTTCAGAATATGGCGCCAAACAGCCGAGATTAGCTTTTTGAGTGTATCCATCTCGCTCTCGTCGAAAGTAAGCTCGAGTTCCAGTATTTTGCCAGCGGCATTGGGCTCTACAAACTGCAAGACGCCCCTATCTACCCTATATCCGGCGTAGCTATGAGAGCCCTCCACCAGCAGTTTATAAATTAGTAGTTGCTGTCGATACTTATGGAGGGTAACGACGTTATTTCGCCACCCGTCATAGCCCCGCCCTGTCTTAAAATCTATAACCGTAATCGTTTTATTATTTTTATTAATTACCAGCTTATCAACCTTGCCGGTTAAGCGGGCTTGATTTACAAAAACACCTTCGCTCCTGAAATTGTGCTCCAGCACATCGCTGGCGCTAATTCCTTCTGCCGCCTGTGCGGTGTATGCTCGCAAAGCTTCGTGACCGCGCTCCAACAGCAGCTGGTAATCCAGTTCGGCCAGGCGCTGGAGCTTTAAGCGGCTCTCAAAAAAATCTAGTACCTGCTTTATACTCGGCATTTTTGAAGTGCGGGCCTTTACGTCGTGTATCCATTTGATGACTTCGTGAATGACTGTACCGTACTGGGCACTGGGGGTTTGGGCTTTTGGAAAGCGCAGTATCGTGTTTAGGAAAAACTGTTCTGGACCGCCGCGCTCTACGTCGGTAAATTGATTTAGGTGAGTTGGGCTAAGCTGGTAGGCGGCCAAGGTTGGCTCTAGCAAGTCTTCTAATTTTGGCTTGAAGGGCGGTACGTGGCGCAGGTGCCAATAATTCTGCAAATCGGTGTCCAGTAAAGGTTGCTGCTCGGGCTGGGCCGTAATTGTCTGCAAGACCTCTTGCCCCGCTAAATATTTAAGCGGCCTGGTTGTACGGCCGTCCAGAGTCGCGGCGTAACTGGTTAAATATAGATAAGACTTGGCCCGGGTGATGGCTACATAAAGCAGGCGCAGGCGCTCATCGTCAGACGCGCCCCTATAGCGGATAAAACGAAGGTTTGGTGGCAAGCTGATATTGCTGCTGGCATCGCGGCTGGCACTACCCCAAACTTCATCCAGGGCCGCCAGAATAAATACAGCCTTAAATTCCCTGCCCTTGGCCTGGTAGGCCGTCATAACGTTAACAGCGCTTTTAGACTCGTAGTGCGGGCTGGTATTAAGCACATTTAGTTCGGCCACGCGATGGGCGTCAATAAAGCCAATGAAATCGGCTAAGCCAAAGGGCTTAAGCTCCTGGCGCCGCCAGGCGCGAAGGCGGCCGCGCAGTACGGCTAGGTCGCTAAGTAACTCAAGATAAACAGTATCCTTCTTCTTAGCGCCAAAATAAAATTCAAAGAACGGACTACGCATCGGCAGTTTGTGCTCTGCCGCGTCAGATTTTGTAACGCCTACCAAAAAATCTAGTTGCTGCTCTAATGTGGTCAGCGGCAAAAGGTCTTTTAGCCGCAGGAAAAATTCAGCAATCGGCTTGGTTTTAGCGTCTTTTAGAAGTGTCTCGGTCCAGCCGGTTCCGGCTTTATATGATTTCCAGCTTATGTCCCAAATTTCCTCGGTTGAAAGTCCAAAGAAATCATAGCTCAAGATTTCCGGCCACAGTGCACTGGCGGACGATTGGTCGGGCTTGGTTAGCGCCAGCACCAGCCGGCTCATTTGCTCTAAGACGTGCACGATTGGTTTATCCAGCACATTTTCGCGCTTCTCGTAACGTACGGGCAGGCCGCGATTCGCCAAAAATGGCAGAATCGGTATTAGATAGCGGTGCTTGGGGGCTAAAATGGCGATTTCTTCCGGAGCGATTCGTTTTTTTGTCACAAGCTGCTTGACTTGCTCGGCCACCCAAGCGTATTGGGCGGCGTCACTAATAAATTCGTAGTGGGCTACGGTAGCTTGCTCGGGCAACTCGTCTGAGGCTTGCTTTAGGATTTTGCTAACTCCGTTAAACTGCTCGTGCAAGCGCTCTTCTATCTGAGAGCCGAGGTTATAAGCAACATCCAAAATGTCGCGGTGTGAGCGGTAGTTCTCGCGCAGAGAAATTAGCCTTACGTCTTTATACATACGGCTAAAGCTGTACATGTTGGCGTGATCGGCCCCCTGGAAGGCATAAATGGCCTGGTCGTCGTCACCTACGGCCATAACATTGGGCCGGCCTTCGTTGACCGGGTTATCGGTCAGCAGCTCGATGATTCGCAGTTGTGC
>DATKKU010000012.1:0-19468 GCA_035542755.1 Binatia bacterium
TCCAACCGGCTTTAGTTTTTGATAAGCTGACAACCGGAATCAGTTTGGCCCGATGGCGAGTGCGGACAGCTAACTTGTCGGCGGCTTTCGGCGCTCCATTAATCCAGTGTACGTCTGTCATCTTAATTTCACGGCTCCACAATTTTTTGTCCTGTAAGTCAGTAGTTACGTAGACTTCGTTTTTTTTCATATCTTTGCCGGTAACGTAATATGGCAGGCCGCCGCCAACCTCCAGGCCGTGACGCTGACCAATTGTATAAAAAATTGCCCCGTCGTGCTCGCCAATCAACTTGCCCTTTTGGTCAATGATTTTGCCAAGTTTCGGCTTAACATAGTTGCTCAAAAATTCTTTAATGCCAACGCTGCCCACAAAGCAAATACCCATGCTCTCTTTTTTATCAGCCGTCGCCAGTTTAAATTCTTTGGCCAGCTGCCGCACCTCGGGCTTAGTAAGTTCCCCCAGCGGAAAAATAGTTTTACCAAGTGCTTCTTTGGTAACTCTATATAAAAAGTAGGTTTGGTCCTTATTGTCATCGGCTGCTGCGAGTAGCTGTCCGTTTTTGGCGAGCGCATAATGACCGGTGGCAATCAGGTCGGCGCCGTCATCCAGTGCTGCAAGCAAAAACAGCTTAAATTTTACCTCTTGATTACACATCACATCCGGGTTGGGCGTGCGGCCGGCTTTAAATTCGGCGAGCATGTAGTCAACTACCTTGTGGCGATAATCCTTTTCAAAATCGTACATTTTAAAATCAATGCCAAGTTGCACCGCTACCCGCTTGGCGTCCTGGTAATCTTCCTTCCACGGACAAGGCGCACCCGGAAAGTCCTGGCTCCAGTTCTTCATATAAACGCCCACGACGTTATAGCCCTGCTGCTTTAACAGGGCTGCGCTGACCGAGCTATCTACTCCGCCGCTCATTCCAACGTACACCGTTTTCATGGGTCTAAAGTTTACCTTACTAAAGACTTCTAGGCAAAGTGTTTGAGGATATTACAAGGAAAGAGCGAGCAACGGACTGATATGTATTTAAATACATTGAAGGAGTAGCGCAGCTCGTGACGCAGTAAGATTCCAAAAGCATCAGCGGTGCTGGCGGCTCTGCAGCCAGGCAGGCTGATGCGGCACTTTGGCTAGAAGGGTTTTTGGCCCTTGCGAATACGAGTCCGAATCTGCTCTATCTCCTGCCGCCTGCCCAGCCAAAACGCCAGGATTATCAGGACCAGGCTTACCAGCAGCGGCCACCAAACTACTTTGACTAAAATAATCGTATTGGAATTATTAGTATTGGCGGTTTGCTGGATTGGCCCGTTACCTATGCCAACCACTTGCAAAAAGGCGGCAAAGCCGTTGGCGTCGGTGGCCTTAATAGTTACGTTATATACTCCAGAGCGTTTATAAACGTGTTGCAGGTCCAGGTTGCCGGGCGAGCTACGGCTAATTAGGTCGGGGGTGCTGCCGTCGCCCCAGTCAACGCTGATGGCATACGGCCCGGTGCCGCCGCTTAAGGTAACCGGCCAATCCAAAGTGGTACCCGGCGTGGCACCGCGCTTGGCAAATTCTGTAGTCAGCGATATGCGCGGCCCCGGCGATGGTTTGGAGGCATTAAAGTTTACGGTGACGGTGTTAGAGTCCGGCCCGGATTGATTTAGCGAGTCATAAACTCTGGCGATTAAGTCGTTTTGGCCGTCAAAAAGATCTATTTGCAGGCTAAAGCTGCCGTTGTCGCAGTTGGTAGCGCCAGAAAAGACGTTGTTCTTATAAATTTCTACCAGCAGTCCTTTAGGACAAATGCCGGCTACGGTTATAGGAATAGAGCTAAACGATTGGCCATTGCCCGGTACAGTAATGGTCGCGCCCACCGTCGGCGGAGCCGACGGTATCTCGCCCTGTAGGCCTACCGAGCCGCTTTGAGGATTTTGGGGCGGCGGCGCGGCTAGCGCCGTCCCGCCAAAAACAAAAGCCGCCGCCAGCAACACCAGCCCAACCACATACCTAACTCGCTTCATACCATAACCATAATAAAAAACAGGGGTTAGGGCAAGTTAAACCTAAGATTTATCGGTGCCGTCGGTGGTGTCGATGGCGGCTCATTTTACGATACAGCCAATATATGCCCACTATGATTAGAACAATGATGATTATCAGGGCTATCAACCAGCCCAGCGGCAAATACCAAAAGTGAGCCGTGGCGCCAATGTCGCGGGACGGCTGGCCGTTTTGGCCATAAACGATTGTTAGTGTAGCCGTGTAAAAGCCCGGCGAAATATTGACCGGCGTACAGTTAGAGTCCAGCGGCAGTTTTTCCGGAGCCGTGCTGGCCGGATTACAGCCGGTAAACTTACGAGTCTGGCCGATTAGCACAATCTGTCCCTTGGGGTTGGCGGTGTTGATGTGGACCACCGTTTTACCAAATATGTTTTTAATGACAATGCTGCCGGCGGGCTGCTCGGCTACGTTGCCGCTATTTTTGATACGGTAGCCGAAATACTCCGGTTTATTGCTGGTAAACAGATACTTATAGTGGCTGGCCGGATTATTGTTCTTAGTAAAACCAAAGTCCTGGACGGTCATAAGCTCACTAACGTTGCCTGGCACATTAATAAATAGGAGTGTCGCCGTGCTGGCGGCTATGGTTACATCCTGCGGGTTGGTACCTCGGGTAGCGGTGTATTCAACAGCACTATAGTAGGTGCCAGCTCCAATGTTATCGGGCAACTTAATCGTAAAGGGCACCTGAATAGAAGCGCCGGCCGGCACAGTTACGACGTCGGGAACCGTCAGGTAAGGTTTGAGAGACCACGGAGTCTGGGGCTGATCCGAGCCCTGCAGCAGCCTGGCCGCACCGGTCTGGTCGGCAGCTTCAAAGTCCACCACGTTAATATGAACAGTCAGCGGTGCATTTTTATCCAGATTGCTTAGATACAGGCTGTTAGTAGCCGTTTGCCCGGCCTGCATGGTATAGCTTTGCTTGGGCGCAACCCCTAGGCCGTTAGACTGGGCGTGGGCCTGAGAGTGGGCCGCAAACACAACCGCGAAGCCCAGGACAAAGACGGCAAGCAACTTTAGGTAGAGATTTTTCATTTATATGTTAGTCCCATACGGCTTTTTGAAATCGTATCATATTAGAGGCATAAGAAAAAGTTAAAATGAGGCCACGCATAGGTATGTAATAGTAGTGTTATAGACTCCCGGCGGCTGGGCCGAATTTACGTTAACGATGTAGCTGACGGTGTAAAGTTCAGTGGTAGAACGGGTGGTTGAAGCAGCTACCACGCCCCCATCCTGGTAGGCGTACTTATTTATTATAGAGTAGTTGGCCGTAGGTAGGCCAGTGCCGCCCACGTTGTCGGCCCCAATTAGTGGCACACTGTTGGCCCTAAGATTGAGCCCAAACTGCGAGGTGCCTATCCGGCTAATGTCGGGACTGCTGGCGGCAGTAATCTGGTCCGTACCGGATGTCATGGTCGGCCCGTTAGTGCTGACGGTGTAGCCGTTAACAGCGTTAGACCCGACAAAAAATTGAGACGCTCCAAATTTGGTTCGGTCGGTGGTAAGCGTGCCAAACTCTATAAAATCGCCCGAGGCATCCGAGCAGTTGGTCGGTATAATCACCGCCGCGCAAAAGTATAGGATGTCTGGCACCTCGGCGTTGATATTAATAGTTTGGTTGATGCTGGCCGCTACCGAGCTAAAGCTCAGCAGCGGTCCGCTGCCATCGCTGTTGGGATAGGCGCTAATGCGGATAAAAAACGGGCCCAGGTTGGAGGGGTTAATAACATTGGTAAATTCATAAGTGTTGGCTTGGTTGCCAACAACCGACGGTGTTCGGCCCAGGACTATTTGGTTGGTGCTCTGCGAAACAATGGCAAAGCCGGTTTCGCCGGCTTGAGAGGCCAACACGGCACCCGACACATCAGAACCGGGCGGGTTATCGCAAGGGATGCTGTCAATCGGGTCGGTACAATATTCAAACACAATTGAACCAACATTTTCGGTAATCGGAAAAACAAACGAAAAGGTGTGCGTAGTATTGGCGCTGGCTATTGAAGTACCTATAGTAACGCTGCGCTGAATTAAGTTAGTAAAAGCAAATACTGATGGGCTGATGGCCAAAAGAAGCACGGCTATCAGCGCCAGCGGCAGGATTCTCTTTATTTTTGACAGGCCTAAAAACATAAGCTTAATACATTATAGTGTACACGTTTTATAGGTGTACGGCTTGGTTTTAGGAGAAGCTGAGGGCTTAGTACTCGCCGGTGGCGATATAAGTGATGGTCGTAGTATAAATACCGGCTGGGACGGCGGTGCTGATGTTACCGATATAGCGAACAGAGCCGGTCTCGCAGGCTACTGGACCAGTGGATTGAGCCATAACTATAGGCGCCGAGATACTGGCAGTATCAAAGGCAAATTTGGCCGCGGCAAAGGTGCCGTTAGCTTGGTTATAGGGGGCTTGAGGCGCCAGTAGGTTCAAACTATAGCCGTTACCACCTTGGGTATCGCCACTGTCCAGTCCGAGCCCAAACTGGGAGGTGTTGACAGCGCTTAGTGTAGCAGTACCCCCTATGGGGTTAATCTGGTTCGTGCCGTTTTTGAGCGTATCCCCCGAATACGCCACGTTGACCCCAAAGTTTGTATTGGTACTGAGCCTAAAATAGCTATGCGCATCATAAGGCTGCGTAAATGACAGCACGCCGTTGGTGTCACCCAGGGTCAAGCCACCTGGTGGCGGAGTTGGGCCGGGGTTGTCGGTCAGTGGCGTACAGGTAGTACCGGGAGCCACTGTAGCAATTGGGCTAACTGAAAAGTTCAAAACTTCTTTTACTTTGCTGGTTATATCAATCTGCTGAGCAGTAGAGCCTACCACCGTACCGTAGTCCACCATGTTAGCTGCCGTGTAGGCGGTGTCAGAAAAGGTGTAGATACGGGCAAAGAAGGCCTGGTTATCGGCCGTTGGGTTGGTAATATAATCCGTGCTAGTTCCACCAAAGGCCAGTGTTACAGCTTCCGGCGCGGTTTCACTGGCGGCCGAGGCCCGGTTAATGGCTATACAGTTGGTGCGGCCAGGAGCCGAACCTTGGCAGGTCCACGGGGCGCCGGTAAGGTCGGTAGAGCTGTCCAGCAACCAGTTGTTGGTGCTAAAACCACTTTGGGTAACAATTGAAGCCACGTGCGAAGCGTTAAAGCCATTGATTGGCGAGGTACCCATGCCGCCGCCGGTCAGGCAGGCATCGTCTTTAATCGGGTCGTCACAGTATTGGATTAAAATGGAGCCAATGTTGCCAGTTGTTTCTAGTTTGAACGTAAAGGTCTCTTTAGTCTTTTGACCATTGCCACCATCGCCCGGGTTGGCAGCCACGCCGGAAATATTGGTAGTAACCGTGCCATTAGCCGACGAGCTAATTTGCAGTTTGCGCTCCTGAAGCTGGGCAGCCGAAGCCATACTAGGCAAAAATACAGGGATAATTATGCCAATCGCAAACGCGACCGCAGCCAAAAATGCAGCTAGTCGTCCCGGCACAGTCCTAAAAAACTTCAAATTATATTTTCTCCTCATGGTTTTTGTTTAGGAGTTCTATAGAGTAAATCTACCATAACCGCTATCTGGCTACAAGTGGTATTTGATAATTTATCCACAAGCTTTCATCCCTTAGACCTAAAAAGTTGGTACAACCCTTACGAATAGCGAGCCGCCGTAGCTGCCGCCCGGCGTTACCCGGCTGATGTTTTCTATCACCGAAAGCGTATAAAGCGTCACTCCACTGCTGCTAAGGCTTTGGGCTACTGTGTCGCCCTCTACAAATTTAAACAAATTAGCGGTGCCATACGGCGATACGGCCTGCCCAAAACCGAAAGTAGAATCCGGCAATTGCTGGGGCGCCGCTCCAAATGGGCCGACCCCGGACAGGTTATTGGCCGTTAAATTAATACCAAATTGCTCGGTACCCGGGCTAGACGCGCCGGCCGAGGCCATGGCTGCCAGTTCGTGCCCGCTGTTGCTGGGCGGGCGGCCTAGCAGCTGAACAGTATAGCCAGTAGACAGGTAGTCCCGAACGCTAAACGTCGTAGTCTGGGCTTTGGCTTGAGCCTGGTCCAAGGTGCCAAGATCAAAGTCGCCGCCGTTGACGTTGACCTCTAGCAAAACGGTGCTGGTGGTGTTAAAGCCGGCATAAGCCTGAAAATTAGGGCTGCTTATATTGCCAACGGCCAGCTCGCCGGCCGCCGAATGAGACTGATAGTTGGTGCTCTGGCCAAAGTTGCCGCCGGCTCCAAAAAAAGTCTGGTCAACTTTGTAGTTAGAGGACTGGTACAGCGACTGATATTGGGCTCTCGCCACGCCGCCAAAAAAGACCAGGCCAAATATCAATAATGGGATTATTAAAATTTTTATTTTAGAGAGCATCGCTTTGATTATTTTGAACTAAAAAGGGTCAAATTTCAATCTGCTAGTCCTTATACGGACTTATAGTTTAATATATAGGCATGTAAAGGTGGAGCGATGGCCGAAGAGCAAAACAAACAACCCCCCGACACTCAGCCCAAGCCGCCCGACTCTCAGCCGCCGGCTGGGACTGGTGAGGATGCCAGCCTAGACCAAGAGTCCCCGGCCGCCGGGGACTCTAAGCCAGCACCCGAAACGGCTGATGCCGCCAAGACAGACGCTGCTCCGGCCGCTGCCTCGTCAGATGAGCCAGAGCCCTCAAACTCCTCAAAAGACAGACTGCGGTCGGCGCTTAACATCTACTTCTTTGTGTACATCGGCATTGTTCTGATGGCCATCGGCATAATTATTTTTGCCGTCAATGCTAGCCGTAAGGCCACCAAAACCAACACCCAAAAGGTGCCGTCACTGACCAGCCAGCAACTGTCGCAGCTTAAGGGCAATACGACTATTGTTGGTGACTCTAAACAGACGCTGGACGTTCAGAGCAACTCGGTATTTGAAGGCCAAGTCCTGGTGCGCAGCGACCTAAGTGTGTCCGGAGCTATAAAAGTAGGCAGCAGTCTGTCGCTGCCATCAATCAGCGTTGGCAATGCCGGCATTTTTGGAAGTGTTCAGGTAAGCAATGATTTGTCGGTCAACGGCAACACCACCCTGCAGGGGACTTTAGCGGTTCAAAAGAACTTAAGCGTGGCCGGGCTGGCCAGCTTTGGCAACTTGTCGGTTGGGGCACTGTCGGTCACGTCACTGCAGCTAACCGGCGACCTAACGGTTAGCCGGCATATTGTTACCAATGGCAGCCTGGTCAGCCGCACGCCTGGCGGAGCTTTGGGCGGCGGCGGTACGGTGTCGGTTAGCGGCACCGACACGGCCGGCACCATAACCGTTAATACTGGCAATTCACCGCCGCCAGGCATTTTTGTGACTATTAATTTTGCCAACAAGTTTGCGTCGGTGCCGCGGGTATTGATAAGCCCGGTCGGCGTGCAGGCTGGAGCGATTACCTACTACATAGACCGCACGCCGACCGGATTTTCGGTAGGCTGCACCAGCGCCCCGCCGGCCGGCGCTAGCTTTAGTTTTGATTATTTTGTAATAGAATAACAGATTAATTTAGCTACAAAATTTAAACATATGTTTGGATTTTGTAGTTACTAAAGATTGCCCAAAATTCCGGTTTAGACGTCCAAAAAAACTGTCGTTTTATCGGCCTTGACGTGCATTACGCCGCGCGCAATTGGCAGTACATAGTCCGGTTTGCCCAGAGCCCTCACCACAATATTGCAAGGTATCAGTAGTGTCATAAAATTTTTGTGGTGGGCCAGCACGTCAAAGTTGCCAGTCCGATTTTTGGCCGAAACACTGGTGGCTGGGCCGTCAAAATAGACCTTAAACGGCGCATAGACCTTAACCTGCATTGTCGGAATAGTGGCTTGGTCACTCATCCCGTTAGAAGTCCCCTTCTCTGCTAAGAAGCTGGCAGGCTTTTTTGGGCCTCATATAGTAATTACTTTTAACGGGACTCATAGGTCGGTTTTGGCTAAGATTTCTTCAATGCCGGCCAGCGTTTGGTCGCGGTGGAAGTATTCGCCCTTTTTCTTCATCATGGCTTCGGACACAAAGAAGTTTTGATTAAAGTACTGAATTAGGGCCTTGGCCTTTCTAAAGTCGTTGCGGTCGGTTGGGTTAAGCTCGTTTTCGCCGATAATGGCAATGATACTCTTCAGTGATTCGTGTTTTTGCAGCAGCTTTTGGACATCAACCGATAGTTTATAGTGGCGCTCGCCGACCATTTCCGGACTCAGCAGGCTGGAGGTCGTGTGAATTAGGTCAACCGCCGGACGGATGCCCTGCTCGGCAACTTTACGCGATAGCACAATCGTTCCGTCCAGCTCGTGCTGAATCATCAACACCGCCGGGTCGGATAGGTCATCGGCTGGCACATAAATGGTCTGGATAGATGTAATAGAGCCGTTCTCGTTGCTGCTCAAGCGGTCCTGCAGCATTTTGACATCGGAAAAAATGGTCGGCTCGTAACCACCCTCGCTAGGCACCTGTTCCAGCACGGTAGATAACTCGTTTCTGGCCTGAATATAGCGATACATGTTATCGGCAAAAAACAGAATGTCCTTTTTCTTCTCGTCGCGAAAATATTCGGCTCCCGTAACCGACGCCAGCGCCACCAAAACTCTGGGTACTGGGTTTTGGTCCATCTGCCCGAAGAACATGCAGGTAGAACCCAGCAGGTTGCCCTTTTTTAATGTGTCATAAAGCTCGTGTCCCTCACGAATGCGCTCACCAATACCCGTAAAAAAGGCCAGACCCTGGCCGCTTTTGGCAATGTTATGGATGAGTTCCATAGTCAGCACCGTCTTGCCCACACCGGCACCACCAATAATACCCATCTTGCGCCCTTTGAGAAGCGGCGTGAAAAAGTCTATAACTTTAATGCCGGTTTCCAAAATATCCGGCTTGGCGGCTTTAAAGGTCATGGCGCTGTTGGAAGCTTTGAAAATATTTTTACGCGGCACTGTTTTTAGATCAAGCGCCGGCTGGCCATCCAGCGGCCGGCCCAGCGGATCCAGCACCCGGCCAATTGTAGCTTCGCCAACCGGCACTTCTATTCCCTTGCCCGTTCGGTCTACAGCCATATTCTTTTGCAGGCCGCGGTCCTCCAGCACGTTAAGACAAACCGCCGTATTTTCGCTGGCCAGACTATTGACCAGCAGGATGCCCTTTTGGGGACTGCGCGATATCAAAAGCTCCCCAATTTCAGGTTGGTCGGCGTCAAACTGAACAGTCACAACCAGGTCTTTTATAGTCCTGATAACTCCGTTGCTCATCCCGTTAGAAGCCCCCTCCTAGCAAGTCTTGCACTTTCTACAAGTCTATCGGTGGATAAGCTGTAACTTCTAACGGGACTCATTCTTCCCCCGAATTTCTCAAGCCGTTCATTATCTCTTTCAGTCGTTCGTCCTTGATGTGGCGCTTGGCCCGGTTATAGCTAAGATTGAGGTCGCGCAAACTATCGTTTGATTTTTCTTTGGCAGCGCTCATAGCCCTAAAACGGCTGGCGTATTGAGCCAGCTTGGATTCCAAAATCACTTCGCCTAGCATAATTTGCATCATAGAACGCTCCAGGTGGTTAACCACGTCAAAGGTACTTGGCTCAAAGATATAGTTTTTTTCGCTGATTACCTCGTCGGCTTTGCCTATCATGCGGCCGCGGGCCGTAACGGCATTGCCCAGCTGAATGCTTTCAATGTCCTGCTTGGTCAGCGAAATATAATTTTCGTAGTAAACAATCGTTGATTTATATTTTTGGGCCTCGGCAGTCAGCGGCGAAACGTTGATGTTCTGGTCGTGGCTAGGCGTTTTAAAACTATGGATGTAGTTAACGCCATTTTGTTTTAGCTGCACGGCGCCGTGGTGGCCAACGACAATGATGTCGTTTTTGGCCGGGTTGTAGTGCTTGAGCGCCTCTTTAATTAGCCTTTGGTCAATGTCACCACTAAAGCTGCCCTCGGAAGTTATTAGAATCATCAGCTCTTTTTGAATTGGGATTTGGTTGGTGCGGCCTCGGCCAAAACCAAAAGTTGAGTCAACGTGGATTTGGCTGTAAATTCGCCAAAGCTCGCTAAAGTACTGCTGGCTTTGCAGAACCTGGTCGCGGATTTGCGAAATCCTCATGCTGGCTATGCCTTCAAAGGCGCTGCTTAGTTCGCTCATAGTGGCCATGGCGTCGCGCTCCTTTAAAATTTCGCCTAGCTGCCTCATTTGGCGGCCTCCTGGGCAGCCCCGGCGGCAACCGGCGCAGCTGGGGCAGCTGCTGCGGCTGCCGGGGCTGCCGGAGTTGCCGGAGTTGCCGGTTCAGCGCTGGCGGCCATTGTCGCCTGGAGCGAACTTACGGCCTTAGCAAAGTCTTCCTCGGTCTTTATGGTAGATGCCAGCTGGCCAGCCGCAGCTTTGAGTTTGTCTATATCAAACGGCTTGCCGGGGTCCGATTTTAGCACCACATCCAGCATCAACTGCTGAGTCTGCAGGGTGTAAGTTTCACCCGGAATCTGAGTAAATAAATCTCGCAAGCGTCCGCCAATGACTAAATTGGCTTTGGCTTCGCCGGCCATCTCTGAGCCAAAGCGGGCAAATTCCTGAGCTTCTGCAAAGGCATTCAGAGTTTTTGTGATGGCCTGGTTTTGTTCCTTTTGCTTGTCGTTATGACCAACCGTACCGACACGGGTAACGCTCAGGCCGGTGTTAACCGCCGGCCGTAAGCCTTCGTGAAAGACGCCCATGTCCAAAATCCATTGTCCGTCGGTGATAGACATGACATTTGTTGGCAGGAAGCTGGTAATGTCACCGCCATCGGCCATAACCACCGGGATTGAAGTTAGGTGTTTTTTATTTCTGTTTAGGCGCCCGGCCCGCTCTAGCAGAGACGAGTGCGAGTGAAACATATCGCCTGGGTAGCTGTCGCGCCCCGGACTGGAACCGGACAGCAGAGCAATCTCTCGGTAGGCATGAGCGTGCGTGGTCAGGTCGTCGTACAAAATTACCGTGTCAATTCCCTGGTTTTGCCATAAGTACTCGGCCAGCGCGCAACCAACATACGGCGCCAAATAGCTCATGACCAGCGATTCAAAAATCGTCGACACTACAACTATAGTTTTTTCCATGGCCTTGTTGGCCGTTAGGCGGTTGATAAGGTCATCAACGTCACTTTTGCGCTTGGTTATCAAAACGTAAACAGCTACCTGGTCGGTGCTGCGCTGGTTGATGGCGATTTGAGCGGCCAGTGTTGACTTGCCGGATTTGGCGTCGCCCAAAATTGCCAGACGCTGGCCACGGACAATCGGAAAAACGGCGTCAATTAAAGTCACGCCGGTTTCCAGCTGAGTGGTCAGTAGTTCGCGCTGATAAATTGGCGGCGCCGAGTTAAAAATTGGCCAAGAAGCATCGGAGGCAATAGCACCCTTGCCGTCCAGCGGTTCGCCCATAACCGAGACCACCCGGCCGATAAAATCTTTGCCAACCTTGGTAGTAAGCGAGTCGTTTTGGACCACGCCAAGCATTCCAGCCTTTAGGCTGATATTGCCCAGGTGCAGCACGGCCACCCGGTCTTCCAAAATGTGGTGTACAAAACCCTTGCTGCCGTCCTCAAAAATAACCAGCGAGTGCACATTAACCGGCTGCAGACCGCTGAGTTCCACCAAAAAACTGCTGACGGTTATAACTTCGCCGACTGGCTGACCAGCGTCAACCAGATTCTTAAAGTGTTTTCTAAACTCACCGTCCATCAACTGCTCCTGAAACTAGCGCCGCCAGATACTGCGACTGCTTTTCCAAATAGCTGCGCAGGCTAAAATCAAAAATCTTGTTGGCGGTGCGCACTGTACAGCCGGCGGCAATTGACGGCTGAAGGCCGACTTGCAGCATAATCTGCGGGTGGATATTAGCGCGTAGCCAAACCAAAACCGGCTCCAGGGTTTTTGGCGACGGTTCACTAGCAAAACTGATATGAATATTGGGCGCCTGTTGAATCAGCCTATCAAGCTCATCACCCAGTTTCTTCCTGGTTGGCTCATCAAGCAAATTCAGTTTGTTTAGCTCCGCCAGCTGTTCCATTAAACGGGTGGTTTTGGGTGCCTGCATAGGTGTACCGGCTTGGCGAGCGGCAGCGCCAATAAAAAAATCATTAAGGCTGTTGAGCTCCCGCGATAGGTTCATAATATCGCCGCGGCCAAACAAATTATTGGGTAGTTTAAGAGGTTCCACCGCGTATGTCCTCTATAATGGCTTGTTTGTTGGTTTCCAGCTGCGTCAGGATAAAGTCCAGCTGGTCGGATAAATCAATCTGGTCGCCGATGGCCCGCACCACGTAATGGTTAACAATACTAGCCATATCTTTTTCAAACTGCTTCAGGGCGCGCTCTTTGGCAGCCTGGGTTTGAGCCTGCATTTGCTGCTCCAAAAAGGCCCGCTGCTGCTCTATCGTCGTAATAGTTTTTTCAATTGAGCCCAGCGCAATCTGCTTGGCATCGGCTATTGATTGCTCGTAATTTTTAAACTGCGACTGCAGGGTGCGGGTCAGCTCGGCCTTCATATAATCGTTAAGCTGGGCGGTGGTTTCGCGCAAATCTTGCTGCAAAAACATAGCATTTTCGCCAATGACTTTTTCAAAGTGAAGGCGGCCGCGGTTGCGCAGCTCTTCTCTAAACTCATTGTTAAAAATGTGTTCTACTTCTTCAGCGGCGACATCGCCAAGTTGCCCAGCAGGCAGCTGTTGAGTCTTGGCAGCAGGCGACGGCCCCTTGCCAGAAAGTCTCCAGGCCAGCCAAATAAAGGCCGCGGCGCACGATAGCAGCGATCCGATGATTAATATTAGCCCACCTGTATTCATTTGATGTTTTTGTTAACCTATATTCTCAGTAGTAAATATACTCCAAATAACCCGATAAGGAAAACCAAAACGGCCGCCGTAACTACCTTAAACATGCTATTTAAAATGCTCGGGCGGTTGAGCGGGTTACGTCCAAGGGCAATCATGCCGCCGCGGACCGCTGCCCAGAGCAGCGTCATTGACAGTATTACCGCGGCGCACAAGAAGGCCAGCGATAGATATATTCTGGTGGCGGTTATTGGTTTTCCGGCCACCGCCTGGCCGACAGTACGAAGGAAGCTAGGAACAGCAATGTCGTTAATGGCTATAGGATTCTTACGGGGGTCTATGTTGACGGTAATCTTGCCAATGGCAAATTTGCCAACGGTGGTAATAACGCCTTTTTTACCGTCAAAGGCCTGTACGGCCTGACCGATAACGGCCTTTTGGTCGGTGCTGACATTGGCCGCTATGCCGTCGGTAGATGACACCGATAGATAATCACCGGCACGAATTACACCGCGCTCGGTACTAACCAGTACCGGATAGTCGCCGGTAGTAGCCACAAAAACCTGGTTGGCGACCGGGCTGTTTAGGGTAACCGGCGCGTCGGAGGGGTCTATGACTACACCGTAAATCTGAGTTGAGTCGCCGTGCGGTGCGGCCTCAACGGTATTTTTAGTATCTTTAACCAGCGATACCAAAAACCCAGGCTGCAAGTCGCCTTTGGAGTCAAAGCCCTGGGCCAAATTATCGGCTTTTACCTGCCCAACCAAAAGTAATAAAACAGCCGCCAGAGCCGCCAGCGTAATCAGGCCTTCGCGCAGCAGTCTGGTAACCGGGTTGTGGGCTTTTATGTTCATGTTTATCTTTTGCCCGTATTATAGCGGTTTTGCTTATAAATAACATCTAGCTGACTAGAGTGTGCGCTTGAGCGCCGAAACGGTCCGGGCAATGTCGCCTGAAGTAGTGCCGGCCCCGGTGCTAAAGCGCAGAGTTGCGCGAGCCAGTTCATCGCTAAGGCCAATGGCCCCAAGTACATGAGACGGCCGCTCGCTGCTGGCGCTGCAGGCGCTGCCAACGGCGCACTCAATGCCAAGCTCATCAAGCTGAATCATCAGCCGCTCGTTGTCGTGTCCGGCAAAACTAACACTCAAAATATGGGGGGCGTGGTGCTTTTCGTGGCCATTGATTTGAACATCGCTATCCAGTTTTAACAAGGCCTTTATAAACTCACTTCGTAAAGCCATGAGGCGTTCAGTTTCTTTCCGGCGCTTTTTTTGAGCCAGCTCCAGGGCCCTTCCAAAGCCGGCTATCTGCGGCAGATTTTCGGTGCCGGCCCGCAGACCAAATTCCTGGCCGCCACCAATAATTATTGGCTGCAAGAGCGTGCCGGCTTTTACATAAAGCAGGCCGCTTTGCTTTGGCCCGTAAATTTTGCCGCCGTTTAGGCTCAATAAATCAACGCCCAGCCGCGATGTGCCCAAATCTAAGTAATTAGCTGCCTGGGCGGCGTCGCTATGCAGATAAAGCGGCAGGTCGTTGCCGTTTTTTAGACGGTTCTTTTTTTCCTTTTCAAGCATTGAGCGGACGGCTCGCAGCGGCTGAACAACCCCAATCTCGTTATTGACTAGGCCAATGCTGACAAGTACCGTCTGGCTGTTGAGATGTTTTTCCAGCCACGACAGGTCAATTAGACCGGTTTTTAAAACCGGGATGGTTTTTGCTCCGGCAGCACTAGCCGGCGCTAAAACCGAATCGTGCTCAATAGCCGACACCATAATTTGGGCACCAGGGAACTTTCTGGCTACACCGCTTACCGCCAAATTGTTGGCCTCGGTGGCCCCGGCCGTAAAAACAATTTCGGCCGGCTTGGCGCCGAGCAAGCCGGCTACCACGCCCCTGGCTGCTTCCAGTTTTTGGCGGTTAGCCCTGGCCGATAAATAGGTGGCCGAAGGGTTATAGAAATTATCAGAAAAATAAGGTCGCATGGCTTCCAAAACCTCGGGGTGCATTGGCGTGGCGGCGGCATAGTCCAGGTAGATTTTTTTAGCCACTTAGCTGGCCTCCAGGCCAAACAAAGCTATGGCATTTTTGGTACTAAATTTAGCTAGCTCTGGCAAGCCTTCACCGCGCAGGTCGGCCAAAAATTCAGCCGTTGTGACTACGTGCTTTGGCTCGCAGGTTTGGCCGCGAAAAGGCTTTGGCGCCAAAAACGGCGCATCGGTTTCCAGCACAAGCCTGTCGGCTGGCACTGCCTTAGCGGCCGCCAGCTGCTGCTCATCGCTGCTAAAAGTCATAATGCCGTTTAGACCAACGTACAGACCCCGCGATAGGATTTGTTCCAGCTCGGTTTGGTGGGCGCTGAAGCTGTGGACCACGCCGCCTATATTTGGATAGCTGTCAAAGACTTTGAAGAAGTCCTGCCAAGCCTCGCGAACATGAAAAATATACGGCAATTTTAACTCCAGTGTGACTTCAATTTGTCGGCGCAGGGCCGCCAGCTGGTCTTCGCGAGATGAGTAATTTTTAAAATAATCCAGGCCAATTTCGCCCACTGCTACCACGGGGCCCCCAGAAAATTTATTTTTTGGGGTAAGAGTACTTGACTTGTTAAGTAATTCCAGAAGCCTTTGTTCTGCCTGTTTGTCGGCCAAGAATTCCGAAACTTCGTGCGGGTGCACGCCGACACTGGCCCAGACGTTGTCATAAGCCTCGGCAATGGCTATGGCCTTAGCACTGTCGTCCAAGTTAGTCCCAACCGAGATAAGTCTGGTCACGCCAGCCTTTTTAGCATCGCCGATTACCTGCTCAATATTGCCAGCTAAAGCGTCAAAGTATGGGTGGCAATGAGTATCAACAAACTCCATAGCAGTTATTTTTTGGCAGGCTTAGACTCGTGCTTGGGAAATAGCGAACCGGGCAAAGGCTTCACTATTCCCTCTTCAAATACCGACTGTATTTTTGCGGCACTGTCGGGCATAAACGGAGCCAGCAGCTGCGCAATTCCCAAAAGCGAGCCGCACAAGTAGGCCAGGACTTCGCGCAGGTGCTCCTCGTCGCCGGTTTTGGCGATTTCCCAGGGCTTTTGCTCGTCAATGTACTGGTTAAGGCCCTTTATCTGCTCCCACACCTCGCTCAGTGCTACGTCAAAGCGGCAGTTTTCTAAAGCCTCTTCGTAAGCCTTAATATCATGCTCGGGGTCCGGTATATCGCCAATGATGCCCTTTTGATACTTGGTAATCATAGCCGCCGTGCGCGACACGGCGTTGCCTAGCTGGTCGGCCAGCTCGTTATTGTAAGCTGCTTCTAATTTTTCCCAACTAAAGTCACCGTCGTCATAACTCGGAATATGGCGCAGGAAAAAGTAACGAAAGCCATCAACTCCGTATTTTTTGACCACCTCGGCCGGTGCGACTACGTTGCCGAGAGTCTTGCTCATTTTTTTACTGTCCGAAGATATAAAGCCATGGGCATAAATAACACCGGGCAGCGGCAGGTCCAGGCCAATCAGCATGGCCGGCCATATGGCGGCGTGAAAGCGCAAAATGTCCTTGCCTATAATCTGCACATTGGCCGGCCAAAAATCCTTAAAATCTTTGTGCTCAGGATAGCCCAGCGCCGTGATGTAGTTCATCAGCGCTTCAAACCAAACGTACATAACCTGGTTAGTGTCGCCAGGCACAGCAACTCCCCAAGAGAGTTTATCCTTGGGACGGCTAACGCTGATGTCTTCTAGGCCTTGATGAAGTAGCGCCAGAATTTCGTTGCGGCGGCTGTCAGGCACGACCCGCAGTTTGTTGGCCTCTATGGCCTGCTTGACTGGTTCTGTGAAGGCGCTTAGCTTGAAAAAATAATTCTCTTCTTCTAGTTTTTCGTACTTGCGGTTATGCTCCGGGCAAACGCCCTTATTGGCGCGAACGATGGTTTCCGGAAAGTACTCCTCGTGGCCTGTGCAGTACCAGCCAACGTAGGTACCCTTATAGATGTATTTATCTAGATTTTTCCAGATGACTTGAGCCCGCTGCTCGTGCGCCGGGTCGGTGGTCCGAATAAAGCGGTCATTACTGATGTTTAGAAGCGGTAAAATTGCCCGAAAGCTTTCGCTGACTTTATCGGCATAGGCTTTGGGCGTAGCTTTGGCTTCAGCGGCTTTTTCGGCAATTTTACCGCCGTGCTCGTCGGTACCGGTTAAAAATAGGGTTGGGGTCTTGGACTGACGAGCGTACCGAGCCAGCACATCGGCCATCACCAGCTCCATGCCAAAACCAATATGCGGCTCGCTGTTGACATACGGAATAGACGTCGTGATATAAAAATTACTCATCCCTACAATTGTAGCCTACTCTGTTAAAACAGGGAACTTTGGCTGGGCGGCTGGGGCCCGGCTTGGCGGCCGAGTTTTTTAGCCAGGCGTTCAAAGAACTCGGCCTGAGCCGGAATGATTTTTTCAGTGGCTTTGCTTATATCAAACCAGGCGGCCCGGTCAATTTCCGGAAATTCCTGCACGACTCCTGAGCGCGGCGGCCATTCCATTTCAAAGGTATTACTCTTGATATTGCCAACATCCAGGTCGGCCTCAATGGCCCAGGCCGTAACTGTTTTATTATTTTTTTGGTCAATCTCTCCAAGTTCAATTAACTCGCCCGGCGGCGGGTCAAGACTGAGCTCTTCTTTAAATTCCCTTTTGGCGGCGTTAAGCGGCTGCTCATCGGTATATTCACCCTTTGGAATTGTCCAGGCGCCCTTATCTTTTTTGGCCCACCACGGTGCACCCATATGGGCCAGCATGACTTCCAGCTGGTCATCTTTGATTCTATAAAGCAGCAGCCCGGCGCTAGTTTTCTTCATATGGTAATTTATACCGTTTTGCGAGAGGATTCGCAAAACGGAAGAGCAGCGACAACGGTGAGCTCACCAGCCATTCAAAAAGAGCCCTGGCTGGTTTTGGATGGCCAGAGCTCTATAGTTTGTCGCTGCGTGGTGGGCAATACAGGACTTGAACCTGTGACTTCAGCAATGTGAATGCTGCGCTCTAGCCAACTGAGCTAATTGCCCTCGTCGGGTGGAAGGTGCAGGATTAATTATAGACGGGTCAGACTTTGTCCAGAAACTGCTGGCAAAAGTATTCAAACACGCTGTTAGTCCATCCAAAGCCGGTCTGCGATGGATAAACACCCTTAAGCGGCGGCTTGTCGGGCTGGACTACATTATACTTTTCCAAAAAAACTCCGTGTTTGTTAAACCACTTTAAGTTGGTGCTCAGCCACTTGAGGGCAATACGGCGAGCCTCTTTGCCGTAGCCATACTTTAAAAGCCCGGCCACGGCTATAAAGTGCAGTGGCGCCCAGCCATTGGGATAAGCCCATTGCATAGGCATACCGCCCGGCACAAACTGATTGAGCGGCATGGCGTTAGTCGTAGACAGGCCGCCCTTGTGCTCAAAGCGTTTTAGGCTACGGACCAAACGAGCGGCTTGTTTTTCGCTGGCCACTCCAGCCCACAAGCTGTAGTAGGCGGCTAACGAGTCAACGCTGCCACGGCGGCGCTTTACGTAGTCGTAGTCATAATAAAGACCACGCACTTCGCTCCACATCAGCTGGTTGATGGCTATCCGGCGTTCGTGGGCGGCCTTCTCCCAGGCAACGGCCTCAGTTTCTTGGCCTAATAGCCGGCGAGCATAGGCAAAGTCACGCTCGTACTTATAAAGCAGGCAGTTAAGATCAACCGGCAGGTAGTTTAAGCACTTGCGAGAAAAACGCGGGGTCATATCCCAGCCGCTTTCGGCTTCGGCTAAGTCGTTTAAATAATTGACGTCGTAGTAACGGCTCAGGCCCTCATAAACTTGGCGAGCGTTAGGCTTGGTGGTGCCCATCCAAACTGTGTTATATTCCGCCTCGGCAATAGTTATGGCCCTAGCCAGCCATTTTTTATCAAGCTTATACGCCTTATAAACGTCCATTATGAAGCTGGTTAAAATCGGTGGCTGGCTTCTTCCCATCAGATAAGTTCGGGAAGCATTGGGGATAATTTTAAAGCGCTCAAAAAGACTCAGCAGATTTTCCAAAATGCCGAGCACCAGCTCACGGTGCCGTTCATCCATGATGCCCTGAACCATAAAGTAACTGTCCCAGTAATAGAGCTCGTTGAAGTCAAATTCATGACCCCGCTCAAAAGCCGGCACCAGGTATTTATGCGGCAAGCCAATCAGGGTATCTTCGTCTTTGGTATTTTGGCGTACCAGCTTTGGCCAGTAGTTTTTTATATAGCCACGAGCATCTTTAACCGATTCAAGCGTCAGCTGCTCGTAGTCTTTCTGCGATATTTGAGAAATTTTGGCTTTCAGCTTAGCCGTTTTGGGGAGGTCCATTGTTTGTAGATTAGGCCTTTGCCCAAGCGCCCGTCAAATTCTAAATATTATTGTTTAGTTTTACGGCTACCCAGACCCCAGCAAAAGAGCCGATAACGCCGCCTAAGATGCTCCAGCCGGATAGTTCGCCGGAGTGGAATAATAAAACCGGTATATAAGAACCAACGACGCCGCCTACGGTAATGGCTATCCAAATTACGGACTTGCTCATGCTTATAAGAATAACAGAAGTAAGAGTTGGGGAAGGAGTTTCGAGTGGGGTTGTGGGGGGGG
>DATKKU010000013.1:0-26390 GCA_035542755.1 Binatia bacterium
TACACCTTTGATTTGCAAAAAATTGACCCCAAACATCTGGTGGAACCACTATCCAAGGCTGCGCCGCTGGTTGGCCACGATGTTAAGTCAACGCTTAAAATCTTGCGTGAAATTGGTTGCAAGACCTTGCCGGATGTTGAACACGACGTTCTGGTCGGAGCCTTTTTAATCAACTCGCTGCTGCGGGCTCAAAGCCTAACTGACCTGGCCGTTAATCAGCTAGATTACAACGGTTCTTCATTTGAAGAACTAGACGCAGACGAACTAATGACCAGAGCACCAGAGGTCATAGCCGTTATCCGCGAGCTTTATAAGCGCCAAGTTTCCGAGCTGGTAGAAATGCCCAAACTGGCAAGTCTAGCCAAAAATATTGAGTGGCCGCTAACGCCAGTGCTAGCCGACATGGAATACGTAGGCATTGAACTGGATTCTGCATACCTTAAAAAATTTGCGGCTCGTCTTGAGGACAGCATTAGCGATTTAGAGCAACAAATTTATGGTCATGCCGACCAAGAGTTTAATATCAGCTCGCCGGCACAGCTAGCCGACATTTTATTTGTGAAGCTTAGCCTGCCAACTCAAGGAGTTAAAAAGGGTAAAACCGGCTATTCTACGGCAGCCAATGAGCTTTTTAAACTGCGCGCTCTCCATCCAATTATCGACCTAATTAGCCAGTACCGCGAGGTAGTAAAACTAAAAAATACTTACGTAGACACTCTGCCAACTCAGGTAGATAAAAATGGCCGCCTGCACACCACCTTTAATTTAACCGTCGCGCCAACTGGGCGTTTAAGCTCGGCCGACCCAAACTTGCAAAACATTCCGGTTAAGACCGAGCTTGGCAAAAATATCCGCACGGCCTTTATTGCTGGCAAGGGGAACCTGTTTGTTAGCGCTGACTATAGCCAGTTTGAGCTGCGTTTGGCCGCCGCACTAAGCGGTGACGAAAACATGATAGACGCCTTCAACCGCGATGCCGATATACACGCCGAAACCGCCGCTCAAATTTATAATATTGCGCCCGACAAAGTTACTAAGGCTCAACGCTCTTCGGTTAAAGCCGTAAACTTTGGAATTTTATATGGTCTGGGTCCGCATGCACTGAGTGAGCAAACCGGCATGAGCTTTACCGAGGCCCGCGATTTTATAAATAAATATTTTGAAATCCGCCCTAAGTTAAAAGATTATATTGAAAAAGTCCGTAAGCAAGCTCAAGAGCAGGGCTATGTAGAGACACTGCTGGGCCGTCGCCGCCCAACACCGGACGTGCATTCACCCAACTTTGCCGTCCGCGAGGCCGCTTACCGCGCGGCCGTTAATATGCCTCTGCAGGGCAGCGCCGCCGACATTATGAAACTGGCCATGATTAGAGTTGCCAATCAGCTTGATAGTGACTGTAAGATGCTGCTACAAATACACGACAGCATTTTGCTAGAAGTTCCAAAAGCCAAGGCCGATGCCGTCGGTAAAATGGTCCAGAAAGAGATGGAGAGTGCCTACACAGACCTGCCGATAAAGTTAAAAGCCGACATTTCAACTGGTTCTAACTGGGGCGAGCTTTGATTAAGCTGGCGGGGTGCGTGATTACAGACGAGCAGGGTAGGACTCTGCTGCTGCACCGAAACAATGGCAAGCATATGCAATGGGAAATCCCCGGCGGCAAAATTGACGCCGGGGAAACCGCCGAGCAGGCCGCAGCTCGCGAAATTAAAGAAGAGCTTGGTGTTGATATAGAGATTTTAGAAAAAATTGGCGATGCCGGCTTTACCCAAGGCCGCAGGAAGTATCACTACACCTGGTTCTCAGCCGTGGTGAGCGGTGGTCAACCCAAAGTGGCCGAGCCCAAAACTTTTGATAACCTAGAATATTTTTCGCCGGCCCAAATGCGTGAGATTTATGACCAGTTGTCGCCCAACACTCAAAATTTTCTAAATCAACAAGGCGGCGGCAAGCTTAAAGCCGTATAATCAAAGCCTAGATGCTATGGAGAACCCAAAAAATCGTGAGCATACTATGAATCTGGACAATTACCAACAGTTGATTCAAAAAGATTTTCCAGACTTTAAAATTCAAGATTTAAAATATCTGGGCAGCGGCTGGGATAACGCCGCGGTGCTAGTAAACGGCGACTATGTTTTTAGGTTCCTGCGCGGCATTTTTGATAAAAATTACCCCTTAAAAACCGAAGATGTTCAAAAAGAGGTAAACATCCTAAATTATCTGCAGGGCAAGACCAGCTTTGCCGCTCCAAAACCTGATTTTGTAGCGCCGGACGCCAGCTACTTTGGCTATAAATTAATACCCGGGACGCTTTGGGACCAAGCTCCAGACCATTTGTCTGACGAATATTTGCAAAGCTGGGTAGCTACCCGCAGCGAGATATCCAAAGTCATAGGCAAATCCGAGGCCGTTAATTTAAAGGTCCCTAACTACGGCACTGACAAGAATGAAGCCTTAGCAAGAGCCTACATCGCCGACCCATCAGCTGACCCACGCGTGGTGCAAATGGCCCAAGCGGCTATGGATTATGTTTGCACCCGTTGTGAGCCCAAAGATTCTTGGGCCTTTATTCACGAAGACCTGCAGCTAAGCAACTGCATGGTTGATACCGTTGCTAAAAAAATAACAGGGGTGATTGACTGGATGGAGGCTGAAGTTGGCCCGGTAGAAGCCGAGTTTTATTTTTGGAGCAAATACGGTAAAGAAGTCTTGCATAAAGTTGCAGCCCTGCAGCAGGAGTACGACGGCACTGTCATTGACCCAAAATTGGCTCGCTGCATCCACCAGTTTTATATAGTTGCCGATTACCAGGATTTTAAAACTCGCGGCTTTTCAGAGGCGGCCGACCACAAATGGCGCCAAATTGAAGCATACCTATGAGCTCCTTAACCGACAAAGAAAAACTAACCAAGGGCTTCTACGATCGAAATGCTCATTCTTGGTCAAATCAACATATGAGCAGGGGTTATTGGGCAAAGCAAATAGCTGAATTTAAAAAACTGCTGCCAAAAGGAAAAATTCTAGAAGTCGGCTGCGGTGGTGGCCGAGACGCAAAAGAACTAATAGCGCTTGGCTATAGCTACACCGGATCAGATGTATCAAGCGGGCTATTAAAGGAAGCCAAGCAGAATCTACCTGAGCAAAAGTTTGTTCTGCAGAGCGTTTATGAACTGTCGTTTCCTGAAAAATTTGATGGCCTTTGGGCCAGCGCCGTCTTACTCCATATTCCAAAAGCTCGTATCGATGAAGCTCTATCAAGCATAAAATCGGTTCTAAAACCCGGTGCGATTGCTTATATATCTTTAAAAAATGGAGAAGGCGAGGAAGTGATTGGTGAAGATGATTCGGCCAGATTCTTTGCGTTTTGGAAGAAGGAAGAATTTTCAAAAGCCCTAGCTAGAAACGGACTAGAAGTTATTAACTATATACACGATCCGCGTTCTCTCACTGACGACTGGCACTGTTTCTTTACTAAGTTAACTGGTTCATAAGACAGAGAAGCAGCCCAATAGTCTTGAAAAAAATCTAAAATATGGTATCATAGTGCCCGATAGGACGTTTTATGCGATATTTTATTGGTTTTGTAATTCTTGCCTTTGCTCTGCTGATTGGTCTGACAGTAGTCTTCCACGGTTTTGGCAGCAGTAAACCCAAGTCGGCTACGCCGGCTACTATGGCGTTGCCCCAGTATGCCAATACCGACGCGACTGTCAGTTTGACCATTGGCGGTGCAATTACCGGCGACGACACCTACCGTGAAATCCGCATTACAATTGGCCGGAACCAGCGCGAGCTGCAGATTATCCAGGGCTATAGCGGTAACGTAATTAGTGACAACTCAACCTATAACACTACAGATGCCTATAACGTTTTTTTGCACTCGCTGGCGCTGTCTGGGTTTACCACAGCCCGTAAACCCAAAGACGGCAATTTTGATTCAACCGGACAATGTCCATTCGGCAACCGTTATATCTATAATTTGAGTCAAAATGGTAAAAATCTGACTTCGCTGTGGAGCACCAACTGCGGCACGGAGCAGGGGACCTTCGGCGGCAGCCCCAGCTCGGTAATTCCGCTTTTCCAAAACCAGATTACTAACTATCAGACCCTGACTCAGGATGTTGACTTATCGGACCCGGACTCATAGACATCTAACAGTTTGATTAGTGGACCCTAACTCGTCACAATATGAGTATGAATGAACCGGGAGGCGCACTGCGAGGTGCTAGGCACGGCATTACCAGAATACTTATAACTTTGGTAATAGACGCTCTGGCGCTGGTAATTCTTAGCGCCCTGATGGACAGTTTTCAGCTGGGCTCGTTTTATCAGGCGCTAGGCGTAGCGGCCGCTTTGGGTCTACTGAATGCGCTTGCCTGGCCGCTGCTGCAAAAAATCCTGCTGCCGGTAACGGTTTTAAGTCTGGGGCTTGTTTCGCTGATTATTAACGGGGTTTTTGTAGTACTGGCCATAAACTTAACGGGCCACGATATATATATTAAGGACTGGGGCGCAGGAGTCGTGGTGGCGCTTGGGCTAACCGTTTTAAACGCCCTGTTTACAAGGCTGCTGGCCATCAACGACGACGATTTTTACTACCGCAATATAATTCGCCGGCAGGCCCGGCGCCAAAAATTTAGAAGCACGGACAAAACCGACAGAACCGGCATTATCTTCTTAGAAATAGACGGACTAGCCCACGAAATACTGGTTAGAGCCATACGTAGCGGCAGCGCCCCAAACATGGCTCGCTGGCTGCGCGACGGCTCGCATCGTTTGACGCGCTGGGAGTGCGACTGGTCTAGCCAAACCGGCGCCATGCAGGCTGGCATACTGCTGGGCAGCAACTGGGACATGCCCTCATTCCGCTGGTACGAAAAGGACAAAGGAGCCGCCATGGTTAGCAATCATGCCAAAGACGCTATGGAGATTGAGCGCCGGCACAGTAACGGCAAGGGGCTGCTGCACTACGACGGCGCCAGCCGGGCTAATCTAGTCTCTGGTGATGCGCCGCACAGCATGATTACTATGAGTACCGTCTTAAAAAAAGATCGCCGCGGCTCGGTCGGGCAGGACTACATGGCCTTTTTTTCCAATCCTTATAGCGCGCTTAGAACGCTAGCCATGGTCATCGGCGAAGTTTTTAAGGAGATACACCAGCAAATCCGACAAAAACGCCGTGGTGTCGTGCCCAGAGTCCACCGCGGGCTGTTTCCTTATCCGCTGCTGCGGGCTTTTACTAACGTGCTGCAGCGAGAGCTTGGCATGGCCGCCACCATCCAGGATATTTATGCTGGCCGCCCCGTGGTCTACACCATGTTTTTGGGTTACGACGAAGTGGCCCACCACTCTGGCACTGAAAGGCCGGAAACACTGGCCGAACTAGAAAAAATTGACCACGACTTTGCCCGCCTGGAACTAGCGACTAAAGATGCCCCGCGACCATATGAAATAGTAGTTTTATCAGACCACGGGCAAACTCAGGGCGCCACTTTTAAGCAGCGCTACGGCGCAAGCCTAGATCAGCTGGTCAAAAGCCTAACTAGCAGCTCTACAACATCCGCCGGGCAAGGCGAGGAGGCTTGGGGTTATGCCAACGCTATGACTACCGAACTGCGCCAATCCAAGGGAATTCTTGGCGGGGTATCCAAACTGGCTGATACTAAAGACGGCGAAACAAAATTGGGTGGAAAGCGCGATGAAACCGGCCACAAAAAGGCTGAATCGGATGATGCCGAAATAGCCGTCCTGCCGTCCGGCGGTTTGGGCTCAATATCGTTTACTAAGCAACCGGGGCGAGTTAGCCTGGAGACAATCAACAGGCTTTATCCAAAACTAGTTAAAACACTGGTGGCTCACGACGGCATCGGCTTTGTATTAATCCGTTCCGACAAGCAAGGAGACTTGGCTATTGGCAAAAACGGTACGCACTTTTTAAAAACTGGCAAGGTTGAAGGCCAGGACCCGCTGCTGCCTTTTGGGCCTAACGCCGCTGCTCACGTTAAGCGCACCAGCTCCTTCCCGCACTGCCCAGACATCGTGATTAACTCCAGTTTTTGGGAAGAGTTGGGCGAAGTCGCTGCCTTTGAAGAACTAGTCGGTTCGCACGGGGCTATGGGCGGCCCTCAGCAGTATCCGTTTATACTATATCCCGGCAGCTTAAAAACTCCGGCGACTGAAATTGTGGGTGCCGAAAATGTTCATAAACAGTTTAGAAAGTGGCTGGCGGACTTAGGCTGGGAAAGCTACGCCGGCAAGTTTAAGCCGGCTAGGTAAAACCATGATTAAGGCTATAATTTTTGATTTTTTTGGAGTGATTGTTGGTGATGGATTTGATGCCACTTATAGGTATGCTGGCGGTGACCCCGAAGCCGACCGGGACTTTATAGAAACTCTTTTAGAGCAGAGTAACAGGGGTCTAATTTCAACCAAAGAGTTTAGGTCCAGGATTTGCAGCCGTCTAAACATTTCGGTGGAGCAATACAAGGCATCGGTTAAAAAAAGCGAGCAGCCTAACTTAGAGCTTCTGGAGTACATCAAAAAACTGCGCCGTAACTACAAAACAGCCATTCTTAGCAATGTAGGCAGAGATGGACTGGAGCGCAGGATTAAACGAGAAGTTCTGAACCAATATTTTGATGTCACGGTGGTTTCGGCCGATGTTGGCTTCATAAAGCCCGAGCCCCAGATCTACGAGCTGACAGCCAAAAAGTTGGGTGTTGAGCCTTCCGAGTGTATATTTACCGATGACAGGGAAGGCTACGTAAGTGCTGCGGCAAATGTCGGCATAAAGGCCTTTATCTACAAAGACTTTGCGCAGGCTAAGGCCGAAATAGAAAAACTATTGTCTGCCGGAGCGGATAACTAAACGTTTTGTCAGCCCGCAAGCGTCTATAAGCTGGGTCTGCTCCATCTGAATAGTAGCCGCCAGGGCAGAGCTGGGCACGCTGACTATCACTGCGTCGCGCTGGAACTTAACGTAGCTATTACTGTTGTAACGGCGTTTTATATAATCTCTAATTGCCGTCATTTCGTCTGGCGGGGTAAAGTCTTTTTTGCCTAAAATCTCTTGCAAGCTATCCATGCACCTTTAGTATAGCTTGCTAAACCTACCATGCCGGAGTATTTTGAGTTTAAGCATAAACATTCAAATGGCAATAACAGAACTAGAGCCACCTGGTGAATCTGATTCTGCCCGCCTCAAAGTTTTTAAAGAGGTAACGGACGGTAAGCCTGATATTTATCATTTTTCTGTTGGTAGTGAGCTATTGCCGCTAACCATGACTAGGGAATCTGCAAACGATAGCGACTTGGACTATACCTATCATCTACGCTTAAACGACGAGGAGCTTGGTGAAGCAGATATCTATGACGGAGGCCTGGTGACGTACATAGACTGTCTGGCGCCAACAGGCGAAGGCCTAAAATCGTCGCTGCTACCGGCTTGTTTAGGCCTACTGGCAGAGGCTATACGCCAGGATTTTCCGTCGTCAGCGGCCGTTGAGGACTGGTTGGGCAACAGACTTTAGTTACTTGCTCGGGGTATAATTTAAGTCTATGCCCGAGTTACCAGAGGTTGAAACAATCAGAATCGGTCTGGCTAAATTGCTGCCAGGCTTGGTTATTAAAGACGTCAGCCACGACTGGCCCAAATCTTTTCCCAATGCTCCGGCCGATGTAGCCAGATTTATGGTCGGCGCCAAAGTTGAAAAAGTGCGCCGACGAGCAAAGGTTTTAATTACTGACTTGTCTGGCGGTTACTCTCTGGTTACACACCTAAAGATGACCGGACAGCTAGTTTACGTTGGCAAAAAACGCTTCGGGGCGGGGCATCCCAACGATGATTTGCTGGCCAGCTTACCC
The DNA here is from genome assembly GCA_035542755.1 of Binatia bacterium. Taxonomy (GTDB): domain Bacteria; phylum Patescibacteriota; class Saccharimonadia; order Saccharimonadales; family UBA10212; genus RYN-425. Next base: position 7,864 of record DATKKU010000013.1, read on the forward strand.
GCTAAAGCCACCAGGGTAACTATAGATTTCACAGATGGTTCCAAACTTTTTTTTAACGACCAGCGCAAGTTCGGCTGGATGCGGCTGCTGCCAACGCCAGGGATACCAGAGATTGATTTTTTTAAAAAAGTTGGCCCTGAGCCGTTAGAAGACGATTTTACGGCTGCAGATTTTATCAAACGGCTACAGCGCCGTAAAAATAGTGGTATCAAAGCCGTCCTACTAGACCAAACGGTAATAGCCGGAGTAGGCAACATATACGCTGACGAATCGCTATGGGCCGCTAAGATTCACCCGGCTAGCTCCGTATCAGCCATATCTAGGACTAAATTAATCAGTTTGTATAATGCTCTGCGCCAAATACTTACCCTCAGTATAGAAAAGGGTGGCAGCACCGACCGAAACTATGTAGACTCTGAGGGCAAAAAGGGCAGTTATTTAAGCTTTGCCCAGGTATTTAGACGAGAAGGCCAACCCTGCCCGCGCTGCGGCACTATAATAACTAAGATAAGAGTAGCTGGGCGCGGCACTCACATCTGTCCACGTGAGCAAAAACTACCTAGACTCAGTAAAATTTAATTCAATTTTGCGTAGCTCTGCCACCTACTCGCCAAAACGATTATTGTAATAGCTATAGCAGGGCACCCAAGTATAGCCATATACAAGAAGGGCATAAAGGGCGCTGTTGGAAAATCAATTCCGTGCGATAACTCCCAGAACATGAAAAATCCAAAAGCGCTGCCTCCTGCAGCCAACAGGGTAGAGGCTATATATACTCGGTACTCACGGACTGAAAAGGCCAATCTATCTTTGACATGTCTCATAAATCTTCTGGATATTAGAAAGAATGCAAGAAGAGGAAGAAATGCTATCAGGCCAAGTCCAAGCACTATAAAGGGCCCCGAAATCAACAATCCGATAACGGTTAGTATCATTTCACAGCGAACTATCCATATATATTGTTTTTGTTTTTGCGTTTTTATAAACATCACATTAGTCCATAATTGATTATATGATATCCACACTAACAGGCAATAATTCACTGCTTTTAAACCAGCGCTTAAATGAGTTAATCAGTCGCTTTGCCGACGAGTTTGGGAGCCTCGCCGTTGAGCGGGTTGAAGCCGACGAACTAGAGCTTGGAACGATTTTAGAGCTTGTTCAAAGTATGTCGCTGCTGTCTCCGAGGAAGCTTATTGTGTTTCGCGACCTAGGTCTTAATAAACCGGCGATGGAGCAAGTTGAACAAATAATTAGTTCAATATTAACAGATACAGACGTAGTATTTTATGAACCATTCGTAGATAAGCGGACCGCTTACTATAAGACCCTTAAGGCCAGTACTCACCTTGAGGAGCTGAACGAAATAGAGCCACGGGAGCTGCCCAAATGGCTGGCTGGTGAGGCGAGTAAAATGGGTGCTAATCTAAGTCAAAGCGACGCTAATTATTTAGTTGAACGGGTCGGCCCCAACCAAGCAATCTTGTTTACTGAGCTTGAAAAGCTTGCACTTTACGACAGTCAAATATCAAGACATACTATTGAGCTTTTAACTGACAAAACGCCTCAAAGCAAAATATTTGACTTACTTGACGCTACTTTTGGCGGCAATAAAAAACGGGCGCTGGCTCTTTATGAAGAGCAGCGGGCCCAAAACGTTGAGCCACAAGCCATTCTGGCGCTACTCACTTGGCAATTACAGCTGATAGCCATCGCTAAAGCGGCGGGCAATAGACCAACTGCCGACGTAACTCGTGAAGCCAAAGTTAGTCCCTATCCGTTTAACAAAGCCAAGCAGCTAGGAGCCAAAATAACGGATACAAAGTTTCGCAAAATGGTAAGTAGCGCTGCCGAGGTTGATTATCGCTCTAAGACTTTTGGCGTAGATATAGACGAAGCCCTAAAAAACTACATAATTACTCTATAAATTGAGAGGCCCAGCCCCCGGCTCGGAGGAGCCTGGGGCTGGGCAGTGGCACGTCGCGTTCGGTTGCGACGAACAACGACGGCGATGGGCTCTATGACGAGCCAGTGGGCGAGGTCAATGAGCGGCATGAGAGCCAGCCCAATGCCGACGCGCAAGCGGCCGTTGTGACGCCGCTTGCGCGGCAAATCGCAGGGTCCGGAATCGCGGCCCCAGCAGGCTCGGTACTCGGGTTCCAGGTTCAAGACCTAGTGTCTCCTTTGTCTCGGGGAAATTGCCCACCTCCTGTGCTGACGTTCGCAGACTGGCCGCAAACGCCAAAACTCCAGGGACACATATTATAGCATAAGCAAGATAGTAAATCAATGGCTAGGCGTACTCTGCCAAGAAGTTATTTCTTCTTGGGCGACTTGCTGGTGGCTGGCTTTTTGGCGGCTGGTTTTTTGGCCTTAGCAACCGGTTTCTTGGGTGCGGACTTGACGGGTTTTACGCCGGCTTTTTTGGCGGCGGCTGACAAACTGGCTTTTTGGCGGGCAGCCTTATTCTTATGGATAACGTTCTTCTTGGCGGCCTGGTCAAGAGCACTCTTAGCAGCTTGTTCGGCTTTGGCTATCTCGGCAGTCTTACCGCTGGAAACTGCCTTATTAAAAGCTTTAATGGCTTCGCGCACGGTGCGCCTGGTTTTAGAATTGCGAACATTAGCCTTAGCGGCTACTTTGACTCGTTTTTTTGCGGACTTGATAATTGGCATTAGGTTCCTAATATACAGATTAGACCCCTTTTTGTAAAGAGTAGGCAAGAAGCCTAAAAACGCTTGCGCTTTAGTATTACCAGTGCTACTCTGTTGATAAGAAGTAAAAATAAAATCTTCTAAAAATAAAAATGGACGCCCAAGCTAAACAACAGGTAGTAGAACGAGTCAAACAGGCTACCAACATCCTGGTTACTGTTAGTAGCGATCCCTCAGTGGACCAGCTGGCGTCTTGTGTTGGTTTGACATTGCTGCTCAATAAGGTGGGTAAGCACGCTACGGCCGTGTTCTCCGGCAAGATACCATCCACCATTGAATTTTTGCAGCCTGAAAAAACACTTCAGACCAATACCGATAGTCTGCAGGATTTTATAATCTCACTGGACAAGTCAAAGGCCGATAAACTTCGGTACAAGGTAGAAGACCAGTTTGTAAGGATATATATAACACCTTATAGAAGCAGCATTACCGAAAAAGACCTGCAATTTGGATTGGGCGACTTTAACGTAGACGTTGTTATGGCGCTGGGCGTTCAAGACCAAAGCCAGCTGGATGCGGCCATTACCGCCCACGGCAAAATTTTGCACGACGCCACGGTAATATCGGCTAACGCTGGCGGCAGCAAGGCACCGGCGCTGGGCCAAATTGATTGGCGCGACCCAACCGCTAGCAGCTTGTCGGAAATGATTGTCAGCATTAGCGAAGCCTTTGGCTCTAATCTTCTGGACGCTCAGATGGCCACGGCCTTTTTGACGGGGATAGTGTCTGAAACCAGGCGTTTTGGTAACGATAAGACCTCGCCCAAAGTTATGACCATGAGTGCCCAGCTGATGGCAGCGGGAGCCAATCAACAGCTGATAGCCAAAGAGCTGGAGCCACCGCCTTCAGTGCAGCCACAAGCCTCGCCGGCGGCCCCAGCCCCTCAGCCATCAGCGCCGTCTCTACCGCCCAACAGAAAACCCGAGGCTACCAACGACGGAACTCTAAAGGTTAAACATGATAGTGAGCCCAGCCCTTACATAAATGATGACAACAGCGAGATACGAATTGACAAAGAGGGTACTCTGCTGCGAGAACAGGAGTTTTCGAAGGCCCAGCAAGCCAACCCGCCTTCGCCGCCAGCACAGACCCAGGGGTCAGGCTCTGAAGAAAACGCACAAACACACGCCTACTTGAGCGGCAGTCCGGCTACCGAGCCGGCTTTTGCCGCCGGCATGTCGGCCGAAACCGAGGAAAAGTTCGAGGACCCACTAGCCGAAGACCATTCTAACGAGCCGGACCTAATGACTCACAACACAAACATTGAACCTCCCGCAGACGAAGCCCGGAACGCAGTAGCTCAAGCACTTAACAACGCCGAGACCAACAGCCCGGCAGCTCCACCGCCGTTTCCACCGCCGCTAACTCCGTCTCAGGGCGTTGTAATACCGCCGCCACCCCAGAACGTCGACAACAACAGCTAGTCTATAATTGAGTTTATATGTACGGAATATTACCGGTAGACAAGCCGGCTGGGATTTCTAGTTTTGGAGTGGTAGCCAAAGTCCGCGGGATTATTAAAGCCGAAACCGGCCAAAAGATTAAGATTGGTCACACCGGTACGCTGGATCCGGCGGCCACCGGACTGCTAATTTTGGTTTTAGGCAAATACACCAAACGGGCCAGCGAGTTTAGTAAGTTAGATAAAAGCTATGACGCCGAAATTACGCTGGGCAAAACCAGTACGACAGGGGATAACGAAGGCGAGATTACGCCAGTTTCGGATAAAAAACCGTCCCTGCAAACAATTGAAGCGGTTCTGAAGCAGTTTACCGGCCAAATTAACCAAACCCCACATAAATTCAGCGCAGTAAAAGTTGATGGTCAGAGAGCCTACAAGCTGGCCAGAGAAGGTAAAGAGGTGGTGATTGGGCCCAGAAAAGTCACAATCTATGAGATAACAGATATAAGTTATGCTTATCCAAGACTAAAATTTACAGCCAAAGTCAGCTCCGGAACCTATATACGTTCCCTGGCAGAAGATATTGGGACTAAGCTTCACACAGGCGCTTACCTATCTGGCTTAAAACGAACTGAAGTGGGTGATTTTGATTTAAAAGACGCAGCTAAGATATCGGACCTAAGCTACAGTTCAATACTTAACAACTTAAAACAGTAGTTGTCAAAACGCTAGCCGTGTGCTAAAATGTTACTCAAGAATGATAACTTCGGAGAAGAAGGCCGAGGTCAGTAAAGACCAAAAGGCTCACGATAAGGATACCGGTAGCCCTGCCGTGCAGGTGTCTATAATGACGGCCCGAATTGCCGAACTAACCGACCACATGAAGACCCACAAGCACGATTTTGCCGCTCGCCGGGCACTGCTTCAGCTGGTCGGAAAGCGCAAGAAGTTGCTCAAATACATTGCCGAACAAGATGGCGATGAGTACCTGGCCCTAATTAAAAAACTCGGCATCCGCCGCTAAGAACCGCGCCCAAACTACATTCCGCACATTTAGCGGACAAGCTTGTGCACGATGAGATAACTAAAAGTCGTTCGCGCTCAGAGAACCAGATATATTGCCAAGATTTAGGCAAAGCACAAGTGGCGTATATTTGTCCCCTGATCGTGACCGACGAGAAAGGACTCCCTTATAAATAATGAGTCAAACTATTAACCCTTTTGGGAAAAAAATAACCAAAGTCAGCACTCAGCTGGCCGGCAAGGAACTATCCTTAGAAGTCGGCCGCGTTGGCTTTAGAAGCGATGCCTCGGTGATTGCCCGCTACGGCGACACCGTGGTACTGGCTACAGCTATGGTCAGTAAAGGCGCGGTGCAGGGAATGGACTACTTCCCGCTATCTATAGATTATGAGGAGCGCTTTTACGCTGCCGGCAGGATTAGCGGTAGTCGCTTTATTAAGCGCGAAGGCCGACCAAGTGAAGAAGCGATTTTAATCGGTCGTTTGATTGACCGCCCAATTCGTCCGCTGTGGCCCAAAGGTTATCGGCAGGAAGTTCAGGGCGTAGTGTCGGTTCTCAGCATGGACCCCGGCTTTAGGCCGGATGCCATAGCTATGATTGCTATGAGCGCTGCCTTCATGCTGACCGGTGCGCCTTTTGACGGCCCGATAGCCGGAGTTCGTGTGGGCTTAGTAGACGGCAAGCCTAAAGCCTTTGCCAGTCGTGAGGAACTGGACGACAACGGTTTAGATTTGGTCGTTGCCGGCACAAAATCCGGGGTGATGATGGTTGAAGCCGGAGCCAGCGAAGTGGACGAAGCGACAGTTATAGAGGCCATTGAGTATGCCCATAAGACTATTCAGCCGGCCATTGAGCTGCAAAACGAGCTGGTTAAAAAAATTGGCGTGACGCCACTGGAATACGAGCTGGTGCTACCCGACGAGAAAATTCAAAAGGCTGCCGACAAGTGGCTGGAAGGCAAGCTTGGCAAAGGCCTTAGGGCTCCTTACCCAGAGCGCAACGACCTGGTGGCCGAACTCCGTGACTCCTTTAATAAACACTTTGAAAAGGAGCTTGGCGAGGCGTTTGATGAGCAAAAGGCGGACTACGAGGAGGCCTTTACATTGGCACTGCATAAAGACGTGCGAATTGGCATAGTCAAAGATTCCACCCGCCCCGATGGACGCAAATTAACTGATATCAGACCGCTTTCTAGCGAGGTTGGCTTTTTGCCCAGAGCCCACGGCTCCAGCTTATTTACCCGCGGTGTGACCCAGGCCATGAACATTGTTACCTTGGCGCCGCTTTCTTACGTCCAGCTGCTTGACACCATGGAAAAAGAGGGCGAAAAGCGCTACATGCACCACTACAACGCTCCTGGCTATACGGTCGGCGAAATCCGCCGCCTGGGGTCTCCGGGTCGGCGTGAAATTGGCCACTCGGCGCTGGCCGAGCGAGCCCTGCTGCCGGTAATTCCGGCCGAAGCCGACTTTCCCTACACCATCCGTTCAGTAACCGAAATCATGAGCCAAAATGGCTCAACTTCTATGGCTGCCACCTGTTCTTCGTGCCTGGCGCTGATGGACGCCGGAGTTCCCCTGAGCGCACCAGTTAGCGGCATTGCTATGGGGCTGATGCTGGAGGGCGACAAGGCCTATATCTTGAGTGATATTGCCGATGCTGAAGACTTTGCCGGCGATATGGACTTTAAGGTCGCCGGAACTACTAAGGGCATAACGGCGCTTCAGATGGATATGAAAGTTCATGGTTTGCCGGTAACAACGCTGGCCAAAGCCCTAGAACAGGGCAAGGCTGGCCGAGCCCACATTTTGCAGCACATGCTAGAAATTTTGCCAAAGAGCAGAGACGCTCTAAGCCCGTACGCACCACGTGTAGAGGCAATCATCATTAACCCCGAGAAGATTCGCGACGTCATTGGTAAGGGCGGCGAGACGATTAATAAGATAATTGCCGAAACCGGTGCCGAGATTGACATTAAAGACGATGGCACTGTGATGATAGCCAGTCCCGACCAAAAGAGCATTGAAGCGGCCATGGACTGGGTACGCAAACTGACGGCCGAGCCAGAGGTTGGCGCCATTTACAAAGACTGCCGGGTAGTCAGCGTACTGGACTTTGGCGCTTTTGTAGAGATAATGCCCGGTAAAGAAGGCCTGGTGCACGTCAGCGAAATGAAAGAGGAGCGTGTAGATAAGCCTAGCGACGTAGTTAAAGAGGGCGATAAAGTTACTGTAAAACTGGTAGCCATAGACGACCGCGGACGCTTGCAGCTATCTATGAAGGCCGCAACGCGCGAACTAAATAACACCGATGGTAAAAAGTAAGCAAAAAGCTTTGAGTGATATTAAACAGCAAATTCTAGACGACAAAGTCTGTTCGGATTTAGCGGCTAGCGCCACGCAGCTGGTTTTTGGTGATGGCAATCCTGATGCCGACATTGTTTTTATCGGCGAAGCGCCCGGTAAAAACGAAGACGCTCAAGGATTGCCCTTCGTCGGAGCGGCCGGCAAGTTTCTGAATGAAATGCTGGCCGGCATTGGTTTAAAGCGCGGTGATGTGTATATAACTAACATCGTTAAATATCGCCCGCCCGAAAATCGTGACCCGCTGCCTAGCGAAAAAATGGAATTTTTACCGTATTTACGCTCCCAAATGGAAGTCATTAAGCCAAAACTGATAGTTACCTTAGGCCGTCACAGTATGGACAGCTTGCTGCCGGGGTTGAAAATCAGCGAGGTCCACGGCCAACCCAAGCGTTATAAGAATCAAGTGTATTTACCACTGTTTCACCCAGCCGCCGCCTTATATAACGGCGGCATGCGCCAGACCTTAATAGAGGACTTTGAAAGAATCCCAGCGGTCTTGGCCAAAATTTAATTTATGAATTTCAAAATATAATCTTTGTTAAACGAAGAAAGGAAAATAATTAGAAAATGAATTCTAAAAAACCAAATCAACAACCGAAAGGGAATAAGGGCCAGGGCCCTATCCGTAACGTCAGCCGCGGGGCGGCTATTCGTGCCCAAAAACAGGCCGTTTCGGATGCTAACCGCGTAGCCAACCAGTATCTGTCGGCAGCAGCCGGTTCTGCACCCAACCCTAAGCGGGCCAATGTAATTGACGACAGCCCCCGAGTGAAAATAATCGGCCTGGGCGGCATGGACAGCGGCGGCAGTAAGAACATGATGGTTATTGAATACAAAAATGATGCAATTGTGATTGACTGCGGCAACGACCTGGGAGTAGACCTGCCCGGTATTAACTACGGCATCGCCGACACTACCTACTTGGATACTATTAAGGGTAAACTTCGGGCTTTTGTAATTACTCACGGGCACCTGGACCACATCGGCGGTCTGCCGCACATTTTGCCTAAATATAACGTGCCGGTCTACGGCAGCCGCTTTAGCATAGGCAGAGTGGAAGAAATCTTCCAAAACTTTGGTTTGCCGATGCCCGAGGGCTTTGAACTAAAGACCGTGGTCATGAACGAGACCACTCACGAGAAGCTAAAGGTCGGCGAGTTCTTTATTGAACTGGTGCGGGTAACGCACTCTATTCCGGGCAGCACGGCCGTAATCGTTCATACGCCGCTAGGCATCGTGGTTGACACCGGCGACTTCCGGTTTGACCCCAATCCACTGGACCACGAAAAAACCGACATGGACCGCTTTAAGGAGCTAGCTAAAGAAGGAGTTTTGGTGCTTCTAAGCGAGTCCACTACAACCGAACGCCCGGGCCGTACGCCCTCAGAATCCACTATAGAGCAAAGCTTCAAAGACATTATGGACAATGCCCCGGGGCGCATCTTTGTGGGCCTTTTCAGCACCAACATGAACCGCGTCCAGATGATTGTAAACGCCGCCGTCCACCACAATAAAAAAGTGGCCATGGATGGACGCAGTATGGTCAGTACGCTAGATATGGCAGTACGTAACGGCTTTATGAAGATACCTAAAGGTACCTTTGTGCCGATTGCCAGCGCCAGTAACATGAAGGACGACCAGGTGGTTGTAGTTTGTACCGGTAGCCAGGGCGAGCCTAATTCGGCACTAGTGCGCATGAGCATGGGCGACCACAAACACATCCAGCTCAAAGAACAGGACACGGTAATACTGTCTAGCACACCGATTCCGTATACCGGCAATGACGCTCTGATTCGGGCTATGACCGACGACCTGTTGCGCAAAGGTGTGCACGTTCATCGTCACGAGACTCATGTCGTAGATAATGGCGGCCCACTGCACGTTTCCGGCCACGGCAGCCAGGACGAGTACCGCGAAATGATTGAGATGCTAAAGCCTAAGTTTTTTGTTCCGATATATGGCGACTACACGGCTAAGAAATACCACATTGACCTAGCTATTGAGGCCGGCATACCCAGAGCTAATCTACTTAACGTCGGAAACGGCGAGGTAATCTCTATCAGTAAAGATAAGATGACCGTAGAAGGCCAAGTACCAAATGGCACTATTTTGGTCGACCAAACCGGCGCCATTGTCAGTACGATTGTGGTCAAAGACCGTGTGCTGCTAGCTGAAGAAGGCTTGGTGGCGGTGGTCCTAACCGTAGATAAAAAGACCGGTCAGCTTTTGACCAGCCCTGATATCATCAGCCGCGGCTTTATCTATATGAAGGACAATGAAGAACTGATGAATGCCTTTAGAGCCGAACTGCGCAGGGCGGTGACGCAGCGATTCAAGAGAGTTGATTTAGACCGCTTTAAGGCTGAACTAAAAGACTACGTTACGCATTTTCTGTACGAGCAGACTCAGCGCAGTCCGATCGTCATTCCGGTGGTCAATGTGATTGGTGGCAGGGTAGAAAAGCAGCCTTCTGCTAATGGAAATGGCAATGGCAGCGTCGCGGCTGAGAAGTCCCCAGAGGAGTTGGCATTGGAGCAACAGCGTCGCTTCGCAGCCATGCGCCAGCGACTTCTGAACCAAGACGCCAGAGTTGATTAGTTGACACGATAAGCATAATCATGTTATAATTACAACAACGTTAGGGTAGATAAATACCTTGGCGCTTAAGGTATAATCAATCTATAAATGACTGCAAAAAAGCGAAAACCAGGCCGTCCAGCCGGCAGCAAAAGTAAAAGCAAAAAGGAAGAGTCCAATAAGAGCGGCAGCTTTTGGCGCGGTTTTGGTGCCGTTACCTTAATTATTGCCGGAGTCGTTCTGCTGTTTGGGGCCTTTATAAACGCACCGGTGCCGCACGATTTTTGGAACGCCTTTTGGTGGGCAATAGGTGCTGCAGCTATAGTTGCGCCAGTAACTTTAATCTATCTTGGTGGACTAAAATTTCTAACCGAAGACCAGCGCATACCGTTTCATAAAATCTTGGGAGTCCTTGCTCTGCTGGTCTTTTTTGCCGCCTGGTTGCACGTAACATTTGTTCATATAGATGCGGCTACCGGTTTATCCACCGGCGGCCACGGCGGAACGGTTGGCAAAACTATCGGAAACGGTGTGGACGGCGCTCTCGGTAAGTTTTTATCAGCTTTTGTCTTCTTTATCCTGACCGTTTTTGCACTTTTATTCACCTTTGGTGTTGAGCCCAAGTCGCTTATGAAGCTGGCCAACCTCTTTAAGCACGAAACGCCTGAAGGCGAGGAGGGCGCCAGCGAAGACCTGGCCGACCTTAAGAAAAGGACGTCCGACTTTCAGCTGCACGAGGGTGTACCGGTAGAACACCATAACCCGGCTCGCCTCGCGTCTTTGCGCAACACCGCTCAAAAACTGGCACCGGAACAAGACCACGCTGCATTGACGGTGGCCAGCGATCCGGATTGGGAGTTTCCACCGCTTAGCTTGCTAAGCGACAAGCAGGACAAAGCTGATGCCGGCAACGTGACGGCTAACGCCGAGATTATCAAGGACACCTTCTCTAACTTCAATATAGATGTTGAAGTGGAAGGCGCTAATGTGGGCCCAAGGGTTACGCAGTACACCATCAAGCCACCGACTGGGGTAAAACTATCCAAGCTAACTGCACTTGAAGATAACTTGAAGCTGGACCTCGCCGCCAACAGCATCCGTATGGAAGCACCAATTCCGGGCAAGCGCTCGGTTGGCGTGGAAGTACCCAATGTTAAAGCCGCCACCGTAACTTTGCACGGGCTGCTATCCAGCCCCGAATGGCAGGGGTTGCATAGCCCGCTGGGGTTTGTGATTGGTAAAGACATCGCCGGCAACCCGGTTGTTGGCAATCTAGACACTATGCCGCACCTGCTAATCGCTGGTCAGACTGGTTCTGGTAAAAGCGTGATGATAAACACGCTTTTGACCAGCCTGCTTTATAGAAATAGCCCAGCCGACATGAAACTGATTCTAGTTGACCCCAAACAGGTTGAGATGACCTTGTATCAGGATATTCCGCACCTTCTCAGCCCAGTTATTACCGAGCCCGAAAAGTGCATTAGCGCCTTAAAGTGGGCAGTAGCCGAGATGGAAAGGCGCCTAAAAGCCTTTGCCGAAGTTGGCAAGCGCAATATTGGTGAGTATAACTCTGTTAAAAAAGAAGAAGGCATGCCCTATATCGTGATTGTTATTGATGAGCTAGCCGACCTTATGATGATGGCCGCCCGCGACGTAGAGTCTCTGGTTGTGCGCCTAGCTCAAAAGGCTAGGGCATCTGGAATTCACTTAGTGATTGCTACCCAACGACCGAGTGTTGACGTTATAACCGGCCTGATTAAGGCCAATGTGCCGGCTCGCATTGCATTTACTGTAGTCAGCCAGATAGATTCGCGGACAATTATTGACCAAGCCGGTGCCGAAAAGTTACTGGGCCGCGGCGACCTATTGTTTAGCATCCCGGAATTTCCTAAACCCAAGCGCGTGCAGGGTGCGTTAATTAGTGACTCGGAAACCACTAAAGTGTCTGATTTCCTGCGCGGCCAACGGCCACCTCAGTACGACGACGAAGTTATTAGCCAGCCGGTGCAGCTAAACGGCCGCGGCGGAATTGTGGCTCAAATGGACAGCGGCGACATGGACGATGATATGTGGAAGGATGCCGTGAGGGTTGTAATTGATAACGGCAAGGCTAGCACCAGTTTGCTGCAACGTAAGCTGCGCATTGGTTATGGCCGGGCTTCACGCCTAATGGACATGATGGAAGAGCAGGGCATAATTGGCCAAGCCGACGGTGCTAAGCCGCGCGAAGTTTTGGTGAGTAGCGTTGATGATGTCCTGGGCGGCCCAGAACCAGCTAGCGATAGTCCTGATGGCGATGTCTACGACGACATGCCCGATGATGAATAAATAGCTTGATAATAGTTTGAGTGGACATGAGCTCCGGGAAGCTTCCCGGAGCTCATGTCATTTCGGTCGCCGTCTCCGACAGCGGTGCCTTACGAGCCTTCTGCACCTTGCGGCGGAAGACCCAGTAGTTGGCGGCCAGAGAAACAGGCCCGACAATGCACATCAGGCCAATCCGGACCTCCTTGTAGTTCCAGTTCAGGAGAGTGACCATAATCTGGTAACTCCCTTGACCCAGAGCCGTAAAGAGCAGAGTCTTGAACAGCCAGCGCCCGCTGCCGCCGAACATGTCGTCCGGATCAAGGTTGAACATGTCGGTACGCTGGTCTCTGAAGGCCAGCACGTAGTTCAAGGCCATCCCGATTGGAAACATGATTAGGCCAACGGCGGGGTTGGCCAGACTCTTGCTAGTCCAGTGATGAGAAACGAAAAGGACCAGCAGGGCGTAGCCGATGACGTTCATCAGCAGAGCCGTGGACAGAACCTTGAAAACACGCCGGCGGTGGCGCTTGCTGAGCGTCTTGCAGTAGTCCCAGTGGCCGGCTTGGTAAAGCGCGTGCTGCTGTAGAAACTCTGTTCTCAGCTTGCCCGCGTAAATGCTAAACACGGGCTCACCTCCCTATTGTCGAAGAACGGTTGTCTGGGTGTTTCCACCAAAGACTTGAGATATAATAACATAAAATAACCGTATAATCAAACTATTAGAGTTCTCTGAAATGTCTTTACAAACAGGGGTAAATGCGCTAGAATTGTCTTATAAAACAAGTTCAGGTTAGCGCAACTATTGGCAGCTGGCCCGATGACCAAAGGAAGGAGTTCTAAGATTAATAATACTTACGAAATTGCGGTGCTTTATCATCCAGATCTTGAAATTGATTTGGAAAAGGCCGAGAGCCGGGTCAAAAAAATTATTGCCGACAACGGCGGCAAGATTACCAAGACGGACAATTGGGGTAAGCGCAAGCTGGCCTATGCTATTGCCAAGCAGGACTTTGCTGTATACGTTTTTTACACAGTTGAGATGCCAGGCGAAAGCGTTGGCAAGGTTGAACAAGTCTTTAACATAACGGATGAGATTATCCGCTTCATGATTACCAGGCCAGACTTTAAGGCTATGGCTAAGGCTGAAGATTTGCGAGAGCAAAAAGCCAAAAAAGCCGCCGAGCGTGGCGAGCACGACGACCAAGACAGCGCTGACGACGAAGAGTAGAATATAGCTTAAGGGAGAGGAGTATTTAGTAAAATGGCAAGAAGTTTCAACCAAGTAACTTTGATGGGCAATTTAACGCGCGACCCAGAGCTAAGGACGACACCTAACGGTGCGACGGTCTGCAGCTTTAGTCTGGCGCTAAACCGCAGCTACAAAAATGCCGAGGGCGACTGGACGGAAGTCACTGACTTTATTGACGTGGTAGCCTGGGGCCCGCTAGGCGAGCGAGTGGCTCAGTATCTAACCAAAGGCCGCCCAGCACTGGTCAACGGTCGTTTACAAAGCCGCAGCTGGGAGCAAGAGGGCCAGAAGCGCAGCAAAGTAGAGGTCGTAGCTCAAGATGTAACGTTCCTGGGAGGTCCCGGTGGCGGAGGTGGTGCACCAGCCAGCGGGGATGAACCGGGCGATAATGACGCCAAGCCAGCCGCTAAAAAGACTGCAAGCAAGAAAAAGGACGAGGACGTGGTTATAGAGGACATTGGCGACGAGCCAATCAACCTAGATGACATCCCGTTTTAAGGAGAATAAATGGCAAAGATATTTAAACACCGAACAGACGTAGCATTTTTTGACTACAAGGATTTTAAAACCTTGCAGCGCTACGTCAACCAGTATGGGCAGATTGAGACTCGCAAAAAGACCGGTTTGACTGAGTCCAAGCAACGGCAACTAGCTCGCGCTATCAAACGCGCTCGTCATATCGCCCTATTACCGTTTGTAGCCAATGGCTAACCGCTCGCCATCAGTGGCCGCAAGGCAGCTGGAAAACCAAATTAACGGTATATTGAGGCAGGCTGACGTTTATAGGCTTGACCAGAAGCAAAGGACTACCGTGACTAATTTGAGTCAGAATTTGGTTCATATAAAAACCTATACCCGAGACTACGAGCTGGCCGAAACTCGCGAGGACCAGCTAAGGGATGCTAAGCGCGCCAAGCGGTGGCTAGAGCAAGCCCAAAAAAACCTGCTAGCGGCAAGCCAATTTGATATTTTTGGCGCAGTTGACGTAGCTCACCTATCAGCACAAATTGACCAAATAATCGGAGACTTAAAGTAGATGGCATTATCGATAACTGATTTAAAAAAAGGCACAATTTTTCAACTGGACGGTGAACCATACAGAGTCACTGAGTATAGCCAAAAAGTTATGGGCCGCGGCGGCTCTACAGTAAACGTTAAGATTAAAAGTCTAGTTTCCGGCAAGGTACTAGCTAAGACCTTTCACGGTAGCGACCAGCTGGAATCCGCCGACGTTAGCAATCGCCCGATGCAGTACCTATATACCGATAGTGGTAAATATCATTTTATGGACCCCGACAGCTACGAGCAGTTTGAGCTGAACGACGAAGCTATGGAGGGCAAAAGCGGCTACCTTAAAGAGGGCGATAGTATTACCGCCCAGTTTTTTAACGACCGGATTATAAATATAGAGCTGCCAAAAAATGTGCCACTAAAAGTTACCTATGCCGAAGATGCGGTACGTGGTGATACCTCTACCGCGATTACTAAAGAAGCAACTTTGGAAACGGGCCTGAGTATCAGGGTCCCGGCATTTATTAAGACAGGGGATGTGATTAGCGTAGATACAGTAAGCGGAGCTTATCGTGAGCGCCTCAAAAGCTAGCAAAAAACGTTACTGGATAAGCCTTTTTTTGGATGATATGCAGGTTGGCGATAATTTTCAATCCGGCTTGCTCCATATAACCATCGTGCCGTGGTTTGTGTCCGACCAGCCAGACGAGCAGCTAGTCAAATCTTTTATATCAGAATTTTCTACCGCCAGGATGTTTGATTTGCTGGTTGGCAAAAATGTTAAATTTGGCCCCAAGAAGAACGTCGCGGTTAACTTAATCAGATATTCGGCCGAGCTGACTGATTTACACACTCAGTCGCTTGCATGGTTTGATAAAATTTCGGCCCGTTGGGCCGTTAAAAATCCCTATGTGGCCGATAAGTATGTGCCGCATATTAGGCGCCGCCGCGGCACCAAACTGGTGGAGGCTGACCAGCTGAGCGTACGCTACTTATACTTAATTGAGGCGGCTCGCCAGGAAGATAATTTGCGCACCGTGGCTGCCAGGGTGGAGCTGAAGTGACTGAGGAAAAATATGTTAGCCGCGGCGGCCTAAAACTGGCCAGCGTGGCCGAAGTTTTAAAGTTAAATTTTAACGGGAAGTCGGTCCTGGACGTTGGCAGCAGTACCGGCGGTTTTACAGACTTTGCGCTGCAGCACGGCGCCGCTAAAGTGATTGCGGTTGATAGCGGCACCAACCAGCTTCATCCCTCGTTGCGAGCGGATAGTAGAGTTGAGCTGCATGAAAAGACTGACATCAGGCGGATAAACCTAAACGAGGTTCCGGATATAGTTGTAATAGACGTTAGTTTTGTTAGCCTGCGCCAAATCTTGCCGGCTATAGCTGATTTGAGCGGGCCGGATACCGAAATTATTGCCATGGTAAAACCTCAATTTGAGGCAGCATCGGCCCAAAGTAATAGGGGAGTTATAAAAAATGACACTATTCGCCGGCAAATATTAAAAGATTTTGAAAAGTGGGCTAGGGGCAGATTTGTGATAGTCGGCAAAGCCGACAGCCAAATCAGCGGCGCTAAAGGTAACCAAGAACGCTTCTATAACTTGAAAATAACTTCTTAGAAAGCTATACTTATTAGCGACGGTTGTCAAACAGTCAGACCAGTCTGAACTTATGTCTAGGAGAAAGTAAACGCTGAGTTTACGCAAATTTCCTAGGCTCAGACATTAAGCCTAGACGTTCTGGAACATTTTCAGGGCAGCAAGGACGGCTTACAAACTGGCAGTTTTTAGACCCGGAAAACGAACCGAGGTTGGTTCTAGTACCTACAAAAAGGAGGGCAGCCGAGGATGCCCAACTACCGGCGCATTGCCGTGGCGTTTGCGGTACTTTGTCTTTTGGGGGCCGTTTGCCTAACGGCTCGTACGCCTGCAGTCTTTGCAAGACCAGATACTGCAGCGGTAAAGCAGGTGAGTTCAAAGCATCAGACTAGTCAGCGCGAAGTGGCGTTTCGCCAACTGCGGACTAGCCTTAACCACTGGCGGCGCGATACAGCCCACTGGCGGAGAGTAATGGGCAGGTCTCAGGCATTGCCGCCTGGTCGGAGGCTGGCCAGTGTCTCGCCGGAGCGGTTGATGCTTTGGTGGAGACACCAAGCTTCGTTAGCCCACAGGCAGGCACAGCACCCGCCGCACCTGGCAGCCTGGCTGTGCATTCAGTCGGGCATAAAGGACGGCCGGTGGAGCCCTTCGCTTGAGTATCTGGGCGGCGGCTACCGAGTTCCTGGCCACGGCGAAGGCAGCTGGACTACCGATGGCGGCTACGATGGAGGCCTGCAGATGAATCTGGGCTTTCAGCGTAGCTACGGCGCCTGGCTGCTGCATAGTGAGGGCACGGCTAACCACTGGAACCCATATGAACAAATGTGGGTTGCGGAAAGGGCTTGGAAAACCCGCGGCTTTAAGCCCTGGCCGGCAACGGCTCGGGCCTGTGGGCTGCTATGAGAAGGATTGAGGGCCGGAGACTTTGCTTAAAAAACAGCAAAGTCTCCGGCCCCACACTGTCTGGCAACCGTCAAATTTATAATATTGCTTGCAGTGCTTCTATATCTTTTAGGGTTATGTAAAACTGCCTAGTTTTGATTAGGCCGCGTTGCTCTAGTTTAGCCAGTTCGCGGCTGGCGGTTTCACGGCTGGCATTGATAGAACTGGCGATGTCCTGATGCCGAAGGGGTACATCTATTTTTAGGCCGTCGCCGTCTGCCAGACCAAAGCGGTGCGACATGGTTAGCAGAAATGATACCAAGCGCTCACGGACCGTCCGGTACTCTAAGTTTAGTATTCGCTCGGAGTGGATGCGGTACATCTCGGTCACCATATCCAGCATCGGCGGCAGCGCCGAGGGGTGGCTATGAATGTAGTCAAGATAGGTTTGGCGATCCAGGCGCCTAACGGTTGTCGGCGTTATAGCTTGATAAATAATTTCACGTTCTTGGCCGGTCAGTGCCCAAATTAAAGGAAAGATTTCCTGGCTTTTTCTGATAATCAGCAGATTTTCCTCGCCGTACTTACTTATATTGAGAGCTTTTACCAAACCCTCTTCTATGTAGAAAACGCTGCTGGGCATTTCACCAGGTCTAATAATGTACTCGCCGCGGCGGTAGATTAGCTTAGTGCCACCCTGAAAAACTTTGACCAGGGCCGCGAACTGCCTGCTATCCGCTAGCATGTCTATATTTTCTCACGATTTGCGTCCAAGACCTATTTATAAGCGCATTTACAGCTAATTGTGATTAAAATCATATGTCGCTGGTGCTGAAAATTACTGCTAGCGGGTATAAGATAGGCGACAATTAAAGTACAAAGAGTTTAGGAGGCTAAAGCTCATGGTACATATTAGCGTCATCCAGTCACAACTAACTAAACTAGGTATCCACCTTTCCAGATGGTTTATGCCAGAGCTCAAGGAACTTCAGCAACTTTTAATGGACGACGAGGAAATAATTGCCTGTGCGCCGGGGCGATACTTTAGCGGCGTAGCGCTGCTGGTTGCCACCGATAAACGCCTGCTTTTGATAGATAAACGAACTTTCTTTATGACGGTTGAAGATACCCGCTACGACATGATTTCCGAAATTAATTTCTCAACCCGCTTTTATGACACGACCATCCACATTTTTACCCTTAATAAACAGCACAATTTCAGCAGTATTAAATACCGGCAGCAACTGCGGGATTTAACCAGCTTTGTACAGCAAAAAGTTTGGCAGCTTAGACAATATCAGCCGCAGGCTGGCAGTGCACCGGCCCCTCTGGTGGCGCGGTCTGCTCAGCCCTATACACCAGCGCCGCAAAATCAGCAGGCGTCGTCCAGTGTTTC
>DATKKU010000014.1:0-14523 GCA_035542755.1 Binatia bacterium
GCACAGCACTTCCACGCGGTGCATGCCAAGGCTGTCGTCTGGCACAAGTTTTACGGAGCCGGTGCTGGCTACATCATAAAAGCTCGGCCAGCCACTGCCAGAATCAAACTTCGTCTTGCTGGAAAACAGCTCGTTGCCGCAGACCGGGCAAACGTAGGTGCCTTCGGCCTTGTTTTCTAATAATTTTCCGGTATATGGAGCCTCTGTACCAGCTTCGCGCAGGATATGATACTCCTCTGGGGTAAGTCTTTTACGCAGTTCCTCGTCTGTAAATTGCTTGGCCATAGCTAGTATTATATGCGCTCTGGCGCGTCTATGCCCAGTAGGCCCAGGCCGTGATTTAAAACATCAGCGTAAATTTTAACTAGTCTTAGGCGGGTAGCTTGCCGCTCATCGTTCACCACCCGGTTGTGCTCATAAAAATTATTAAACTTTTGGGATAACTCATAAAGATAGGTAGTAATATGGTGCGGCATATATTCGCTGCTGGCTTCGGATACGACCTGAGAGTACTGAGAAAGCTTTCTGGCCAGGCTGCGCTCGGCCGGCTGCAACTCGCCAAGTTCGCTAAAGTTGGTCAACCCCGCCTTTTGCAAAATGCTCTGGGCCCGAGCATGAGCATACTGTAAGTACGGCCCGCTGTTGCCCTCCAGACTTACCGATTCTTTAATATCAAAAACTATGTCCGAGCCCAGCCGGTGCTTCAAAAAGGCATATTTAACAGCCGCAAAAGTAACCGGTTTTTTGACCTGCGAGTCCGGGTACTGCTGGTGTACGGCGTCTTTAACCTCCAGCAGCAGCTCCATGGCTTTATAAACATTGCCGCTGCGACTGCTCATTTTGCCGCTACTTAGACTAACAAAGCCGTTCGATAAATGAGTAGTTTTTGCGGCTAGCTGCTGGTCAATTTCAGACAAAGCGGCCAGCATAACCTTAAAGTACTCAGCCTGTTCGTTGCCGGTCAGAATTATAGACCGGGCTGCCTCCGGATAGTCCTGATTTTTTAGCTCGGCCAGGCCTAAGTCTTTGGTTTCATAGGTCGGCAGTCCGGCAGAGGTTATAAAAACTCTGGTGTGCAGCCCGGCCCTTTCGCCGTCGTAAACCAAAGCACCATCACTCTCCTTAAATACACTGCGGTGATCTTGCACAAACTTTACCCCGATATCAGTAGACTGGCTTTCAAAATAGTGCTTGTCAAATTTAATGCCAAGCAGTTTATATATTTCGTCAAAGCTGTCCAGGCTTTGAGCGCGGCCGCGGTCATATAGCTTGTTTATCTCTTCGTCGTCGTGCTTATAAATATGCTGGTTGATGGCATCAATCTCGGCCTTTGCAGCCTCGTCCTGCTCATAGGCTTTGGCGCCAGCCGCATAACAGGCCCCCAGGTCATTTGTATCGGCGCCCGGTTGGCGCATCCCCCAGACAGCTTGGGCTACGTGCCGCCCAACATCGCCGTGATAACTCAAACGCTTAACATCGGCGCCCACGGACTCCAGCAACCTGGCAATACTGTCACCAACTATCAGTTGGTATAAGTGCCCTACGTGCATTTCTTTAAATGGGTTGGGGTCGCCAAACTCTACCAAAATCTCTTGGCCGGCAAGCGGCCTTTGTACGTCAGTAGCTGCCTGCGCCGCTTTGGCAATGACTTCGTTTTTAAGCGTGATGTTTATAAATCCGGGACCGGCAACCTCTACTTTTTCAAACTGGCCGCTGTCGTTTAGTTTGCCCACAACCGAGTCGGCAATTTCTTTGGGTGATTTTTCCAGCTGTCCGGCCAGCTGCATAGCCACATTAGTAGAATAATCACCAAACTTTTCTTCCGGATAAGTAAGAAGCGGCTCAATTTCAACACCATAAGCATCTTTAACCGCGCTTGAAACCGCCTTCGTTACATCCTGCATATAACTAATGATACCTAAAACTGAGTTTTGGCGCCGGATTTTGAAAAAGGCTGCACAAAAATCCAAAAGGCTAAATACATAACGCTAAGCGTCACAAAAAATATGGCCGTAACCGTGAAGGTGCTGCGGTGCGACAATGGGCTAACGATTCGGTCGCTGATATTCAGGATAATGCCGGCCGGATTAGTAAGGATGTCCCACGTACTCCAGCGCAATATCCGGCCCAAATAAATGGCAAAGCTGCTAAGCAGGATTACGCCTTCTATAATCACCAGCGCCTGACGCGGCGATAGTCTTTTTATAAGTTCCCTGTGCACAATATATAGACTGGTAAAGCCCAAGAAGAAGCCACACAACACCAAGCAGCCAATTAGGGCGATGTCGTAGAGCTGGCTGACTTCGCCGGCTGGGTATACGTGGATTAAATCAGTCAGCACGTACCAAGAATTAGGCAAGAACACTAGCCACAGGACAGTTAAAAGTAAATTTTGCCAATTTTTCCAGCGTTTTTGCTCCAGGCGCCCGGCCAGTATCCAGGCAAAAATCAGACTGGCCCAAGCCAGTGCCAAGTTTTCCGGTATGAACAGGTATCTAAAACTATGTGCAGAAATTACTCTGAAGGCGGCTAGGCCCAAACATAAAATGCTAAGTACACCCAGAGATTTGACGAAACGAACTTCTATTTCGCTTCTTAAAACCATAAGTTAAATTATACCCGACATCAGATATAAAGGCAGCAAATATATAAACATATTTACATATATAAATGTTTGATGTAATATGGATTAGACATGCATGATGACAAGACAGTCGCGGTTTTAAAGGCTCTAGCCGACCCTACGCGCCTTGGTTTAGTCCGCCAGCTGGCAACAGCGCCGGACGAAACACAGAGCTGCGGCAGCCTGTCGGCCAAGGCCTGTCTAAGCCAGCCGGCCATGAGCCACCACTTTGCCAAGCTAGTCAGTGCCGGAGTAATACTGGAAGCCAAAGACGGCAAGGCCAAAAACTACGAATTAAACGATAAGCTGCTAGACCAAATCGGAATTAATCCAGCAAAACTATAAAGGAGATAATAGATGAAATTACAGGTAATTGTAGGTGCGACGCGCCCAGGACGAGTGACTAATAAAATGGCCAAGTGGGTGGCGGCCGAAGCCAAAAACCTACCCGATACTGAGGTAGAGGTTGTAGATTTAGTTGACTACCCCCTGCCCTTTTTCAACGAGCCAATAAGCCCCCGTTTCAATCCAGAGCGTAAGCCAACTGCCGACGTCAAAAAATGGATTGATAAAATAGCTCAGGCCGACGCTTATGTGTTTGTAACGCCGGAATATAATCACTCTATGCCCGGAGTTTTAAAGAATGCTTTTGACTTTTTAACTTGGGAGTTAGTCAAAAAGCCGACTACTATCGCCTCGCACGGCACTGTTGGCGGTGCCCGGGCCGCCATGCACCTAAAAGAAGTCTTGAGCGAAGCCCGGTCTGTTGTAATTCCCAGCCAGGTTGCCATAGCCGGTATGAGCGACAAAATAAATGAAGCCGGCGAACTGTCGGCCGAGCTAAAAGACCAGCCTTATGGACCGCAGACTTCTCTTAAAAACGCCCTGGCCGAACTCAAGTGGTACAGCGATGCGCTATCTAAGGCTCGGGCCAGCAGCAGTTCCTAAGGTTTTTGGGCTTGTGGCCCCCAATGAATTAGCCAGTTTGGGCTAGTCACCATATTATTGAGCCGAAACTGAAGGTCATTTAAGGCTTTGGCCAGGTATTCTTTCTGACTGCCGAGTACGTTTAAAGCCACAAACGGCTCGTGGACATTCAGACCGCAAAAAGCCAGTGTGCCGTGATTGATGGGGTGCAGCACCTGGTTAACGGTGGCTTTGTGCTTACCGTCTTGGCGATAATAATCTGCTGGACCGCCGGCACTGGCGATAATCATAGCCTGCTTGCCTCTTAGCAGGCCGTTTTCATAAATTTTACCGCTATCCCAAGTCACGCCCATAGCCAGTACTCTGTCAAACCAGCCCTTCAGCAGCGCCGGACAGCCGAACCACCACACCGGAAAAATAAACAGTATAAGGTCGGCAGCCTGAACTTTTTGTATTTCGCCCAAAATATCCGGCGAAAAGGCCATGTCCAGTTTGGCGGCGTGTTTTTGCTCTAGCATATAGTTAAAATGTCCGCCGGCCGTAGCCACAAAGTCCCATTTTTGAGCCACTGCACTAAATCCTTGGGCGTACAGGTCGCTCAAAACCACTTGGTGGCCTTGGCGACTCAGCAAATCAACCGCCACATTCTTCATAGCCGCCGTGAACGACGACGGTTCTTGATGCACGTAAACGACTAGGATATTCAGATGCCCACCAATTTAGTTACTTATGCTTATTGTAACTTAAAAGACCGTTGCCGGTCACAAGTTTAGGCAAGCAGAGTCTAAGAGTTTAGGCCGGGGCGCCGATTGGTCGAACGACCTGGTCCTGCATGCGGAAAATTATCTGGCTGATTTTCCAGGTACCGCCTGCGGTCTTTATCAGTATGTATTCAACTGTGCCGCGGACTGTCCAGGCATAGCGCTCGCCGCGGTCGGCCACATAGTGCACGTTTTCAACAGATGTAGTAACTTTTGCTCGGCGCGAATTCACCATCCGCACGCCCAGGCGCCTGATAAAGTGCCGGGTGGCGTAAAAATAGCTGCCAATTTCTTTGCGCCAGCCATCAATTAGGCGTTGCTTAGAGATGATTGCCGGTGTTTCACCGTTTAGTGATTTATTGTCTACAAAAGGTTGTTTTACAAAATAGTCCTGCAGGCGCTCCCACTGTTTCATGTCCTGGAGCATGGCTACGTTATTAACGACTTCTTTAATTTGTTCTTTGTCGGTCATTGGAGTTTCTCCTTTCGGATCTTAGTCTGCCTTAAGTTATAAAACCCTTGGCTGAAAATAAGCTAAGAACTGGTCAATTTGCTGCCGAATTTATGCTAAAACCCGGCACTCTAATTTTATCATGAGCATTTTAGCGCCACGGTCAGGAGCCTTCATCTGTTAAAATAGTACGGTCTAGGAAGGGTCGCATAGTTGGTCTAGTGCGCCGCCTTGGAAAGGCGGTATACGGGCAACCGTATCGAGGGTTCGAATCCCTCCCCTTCCGCCATCCAAAATGACTTGTCCTTTAGGGCAGGTCATTTTGGATATTTGGGGGATGAGAACCCGAAGAAGTGAGCGCTAGCGAACGGGGGTTCGTGGAGCGAAACTCACGCGCAGATGCTCGCATCGAGCGTGGGTTGAGCGAATATAACAAGCGTAGCGAAGTGCTATCCCTCCCCTTCCGCCAAGGTACTCTAAAAATCCACAGACAGAAAATCAAGCTTTTAAAATCGTCCTGGCGCTTGTGCTACTATGAGTGCAGTAGGGAGTCAGGATGTCATCCGGCTTAGATTTTGTAGTAAAACGTAGGTCGATACACTCGTCTTTGTACGCTTTTTTAATAGCATCAACTCTTATAGTTATACTTGTTCCTTCTGTTACTCGCGCGTTTGATTCTGGCCTGCAACCGACGGCGGCACAGTCTGTGGCCACCAGTTTCAGTCTAGTGCTAGCCACAGCCGGGCTTCTCTATCTTCTCACCCAGAGTCTAGGCCTTTCCTTAAGCTGGTACGCATTCGCTCTTTCCTACAATTCCGTAATCATCGCTATAAAATTTATTATCTCTCCAGCTTTTCTTCATAATTCCCTTGGTAGAGCTACGCCAAAATATATATTTGCTGGTTTTGTGGTTATGGTTCTATATTTGGTTGCTTTCTGGATAATCTATTCTGTATATGCCAGAGACTCTCAGAAGAGAATAAGTAAAAAATCAAGTGGCGAGCCAATAGGATGGCCAACTAGATTTCTACTAGGAGGCGGGCTGTTGCTTATGGCCTTTGCTGCTAGGGTCTTGATTGCCAACTTATTATCTGGAACGGCAGCATCTGACTACCTTAGGGCAATCTTCTCTGGTTCATCCCTAACTCTGCCTCTTCTTTTAGCTATTATGGTTTTTTCTAGCATTGGAGCATTTGAGAAAGCCGGAAGATCTGCGGTCAGAAAACACAATTTAGAAATTCTACATAAATTTTTCTTGGTTGGGCTTTTTTTAATAATTACCTACCACCTGCTTTGGCTAGTTTATACCGTTAATCTTTTTAGGTAAGATGGAGTTGAATATTCATGACTGATGGCGTAGATGAGCAAAATGGAGAGGATCAGAATACTCCTGAGCAACGCGGCAAATTCCGCGGGCTTATCGGCTTGTACCCAATTTTCGCAATCATTGTGGCTATTATCGGCATTCGGCTGATTGCCGCGGGTGTCCCTGGGGGAACATTGGTGTTAGCAATGGCAATCCTCTATTTTCTTTCCAAGTGGCGCTCTAGAGTACCCAACACCTCCCGAGCATGGGGAATATTAGGAACAGCCATTGGTTCTTTATTTGTTTTTGTAGGGCTTGCTGCAGTTGGGGTATTTGTGCTGTTTATGATTGCCTTGGCCAGCTGGGGGAGCGGAGGTGGAAGTGGTAAGTAAGCTTTTAACTTACGGACGATTGGTTGTACAAATGTCACGGCCACCGGTTGCTGCAATCCTTTTGCTATTTGCTTCCATCGCAGCTGTGCAGGTCGGGAATACGCTTCAGCTTGGTTGGAGACTGCTACCGTCGCTGGTGATTATAGTTGCTATTTTAATTAATGCTGCGGCCCTAAATGATTTAGCAGACGAACAAATTGATAAAGTTAATCTTCCTGGTGCCACTGCCAGACCACTTGCCAACAACCAGGCCACAAAGTTACAGATATGGGTTCTGGCGCTGGCATCTGCTGGCCTAGCATTCATTATCAGTTGCTTGGTGGGCAATGGTTTAGTTTGGACAGCACTATTTGGGATTGGATTCAACTGGGCTTACTCTATGAAGCCTTTGTATATTTCGCGCAGAAGTATACTAGCGCCACTTCTGCTACCTTTGGCATATGTAGTAACTCCTTACCTAATTGGTCTCCTTAGCGTTCATCAATCTCTTGATAGCCAGCACCTTATGTTGTTGGCTGGTTTATACGTCTGCTTCGTGGGACGAATTCTTCTAAAAGATTTCCGTGATGTGGAGGGGGATAAGCTGTTCGGAAAGACTACTTTCTTACTCCGTTATGATAGGAGCGTCACGTGCATTGCAAGTTCTTTGTTCTGGGTGCTAGGTGGGGCAATTTTAGCATTACTAAATCCCATCTTCGCAGGCCTATTTGCACTGTATATACCTTTCATATTAGTGGCTCTATATTTCCTAAAAAATGCTAAAGATAAGAATGCTGAGCAAATCATTATATGGTCAATTGCACGAGTTGGAACCGCAATAGCAATTGCTATCTTTGCCTTGCTTCAAGTTGTTGGTAAGCCACTTGGATACCAAGTAATATTGATGCTTGGAATTGGGGTACCTTTCGTTGGCATGTATATAAGTGCTCTTAAAGGTGTAGTCAGGCTGGCTAGGCCAAGTCTAGCTAGTAGCCATAGGTTCGTTGACGTTTCGAAAAATCTTCCAGTGCCTCTTCGAGAGCCCTATTGGTAAAGTCCGGCCACAGAAGCGGAGAAAAAAATAGCTCGGAGTAAGTTGCTTGATAAACCATAAAGCCCGATAAACGCCGTTCGGCAGTTCTAATTATAAAGTCAGGTGTTGGGTGTGGCTGGCCAGCGGTATCCAACCAGGGATTAAGACCTTTTTCTAGTAGCTTTGTAAATCGTTCGGGTTCGCCTCTCGTCTCTTCATAAAGCGAAGTAACGGCACGCGAAATCTCGTCAATTCCACCGTAATCCAGGGCGACATTTAGAACATGTTTACGAGACTTCTTACTTGCCGTCTCTAATTCACTCAACTGTTTGATTAAAAATTTAGGCAGACGATCGCGCCTGCCAAGGTGCATAATGCGCGCACTATTATTTTTGGCTATTGCCGAAAGTTCGTCTAACATTCTGCTGTTGATTTCCATCAGAACACCTACTTCTTCCTTCGAACGCGACCAATTTTCCGTTGAGAAAGGAAATATGGTAACCGTATGTATGCCTTTTTTAAAACTGCTTTCTACCATCTTGGGAATTACGATTAGCAACCCTCGCTCATGCCCTTCATGCACAGGCAGATTATTCATCTTGGCCCATCGACGGTTACCATCTGGTAGAAAGGCTATATGATTGAGCGACATAGTAAATATTATAGTGGTGATTATGATAGCTTGGTTTTATTAACTCACAAGAGGCTTTTTTTACAACTTAATTATTTTGAATATCCCGCCCTGCCGGGCGTACACTTATAGCAAGAAGAAATTCTTCGGTTTTTGTAGCACGCATCGTTTGGAGGGAGAAGAACGATGGTTTCTTCTTGGCATTATTAAAAATCACCATATATGGCACTAATAGACTTACACGAAGTATCAAAAATCTACGGGTTCGGAGACGCTACGACTTTGGCGCTGGACGAGGTCTATCTTAGCGTGGAGCGTGGTGAGTTTGTGGCGATTATGGGCCCCTCCGGTAGTGGCAAAACAACGTTGATGAATATAATCGGTCTGTTAGACCGGCCAAGCCACGGCGATTATCGGCTGGATGGACGCCACGTTTCACGCCTTAAGTCCAACCAGCAAGCCAAGCAGCGCCGCGATAGAATCGGCTTTGTGTTTCAGTCGTATAATCTGTTGCCCAGACTAAATGTGCTGGAAAACGTCGCCCTGCCGCTAGCTTACAAAGGAGTGACTCCGGTGCGGCGCTTAAAGCGAGCCAGCGATATTTTGGAGCTGGTCGGCATGCGCGAGCGCGAGTATTTTATGCCGCGGCAACTGTCCGGCGGCCAGGCTCAGCGTGTAACTATTGCTAGAGCCTTAGTCAATAACCCCGGCATTATCATTGCCGACGAGCCAACTGGTAACTTAGACAGCACTGATAGCCGTGTACTTATGGAGCTACTGGCCGAGATTCACCGGCGCGGCAATACCATCTTGTTGGTAACCCACAACCCAGAACTTACCCGCTACGCCAGCCGGGTAATTTATATGCACGACGGCATGATTGTTGGCGACGAAAGAACAGCCGTTGGCCAGCTTGCCAAAGGTGTTAAACGGGTTTATTACAAAAAGCACCGGCTAACTGATGACGATATCGTGGCCGGCGTCTCGGCATTAATGAAAAAAATGCCGGGCCGTGAAATTACCACCAGCCTAAAGCGTTCTAAAACTAAAGTCAGAAAGCGCCGCAGCGCCAAACGCCGAAGGACCACCAAAACGGTGGCCAGAAAATCCACCAAGCGGAGCGGCAAATAGATGTGGAGCGGAAACTTTAAAACCGCCCTTTCCAGCCTCCGCCAAAGCAAGTGGCGCAGCATGTTTACCATGCTGGGCATTATCATTGGTATCAGCTCGGTCGTAACAATTGTGAGCCTGGGCGAAGGCTTAAAGCATCAGATAGTCGGCCAAGTTACTAACTTAGGCAGCAATGTAGTCACAGTTCGGCCGGGTAAGCTAGTTAATCAAGGCCCTGACGGCCAAAGCCTCAATTTGCTGGCGCTGTTTACGGCCAGCACTCTAAGCTCAAAAGACGTTCAAGCCCTAAACGGTTTAACATCAGCAACAGATGTAGTGCCCATAGATTTTGTGACCAGCTCGGCTCGTGGTGATAACGGACAGATAGACAATATTTTTGTGGCCGGAACCAACAGTCAATTTCCCGATATCATCCACCAAGACGTAGCTTACGGCGAGTTTTTTCCGCCCAGCGACGACGGCCAATACGTGGCAGTCATCGGTCCGGCGGTAGCTACAAAGCTATTCGGTACAACCAACGCCGTAGGCTCTACGATTTATATAAACGGCCAGGGCTTTATAATCCACGGTGTCCTAAATCAATCCAGTGACAGCTTTTTGTCGGTGGCTCAGGCCGATCTTAACTCGGCCGTTTTGATTCCCTTCACCACGGCGACTCAGTTAACCGGCGGCGCAACCAATATCCTGCAAATTTTTATCAAGACTGGCAATTCATCAGAGGTAAATCAGACTATTGACCAAGCCACCGCCCTGATAGTCAAAAATCACGGCCAGCAAGATTTTAGCGTCCTAAAACAGCAGGAACTGCTAAATATCACCAGCAGTCTGGTAAATAGCGCTACAAGTTTTATAAGCGCCATTGCGGCCATCAGTTTGCTGGTCGGCGGCATCGGGATTATGGATATAATGCTTGTCAGCGTCAGCGAGCGTAACCGCGAGATTGGCATCAGAAAGGCCGTTGGCGCCACCAATCGTCAGATTTTAAGCCAGTTTTTGACAGAGGGCCTAGCCCTAACCATAGCCGGCGGCATAATTGGCATAGCCCTGTCGTTTGCCATTAACGCTTTTTTGCGCCTTTATACCAGCTGGCATCCGATTATTGATATCTGGGTGGTGGTTTTAGCAGCCGGTATATCAATCGCTGTCGGCGTACTATTTAGTATCGCCCCGGCTATCAAAGCCGCCAGCAAAGACCCAATAGAAGCCCTGCGCGGCGACTAGTTCAACTCTTTTTTGAACTTTTCAACCAGCTCAACTGGTGCCGGATCAACGTTATTAAGTAGCGCCGTATAAATTGTCACGAAGTCGCCAAATGTTACCGCCCAAACTAGCTGCTGCAGCAAAGTCTCGCCCTGCACATTGACCGCATGCGGCGGCGGTCGCAGACCGGATAGCAGCCTTTCCCCCACCTCAAAACGCTTTTGCACACGCTCGTGCTCCAGGCTGCTGCGTAGCTCAATAATTTCATAAGGTTTTTGGATTGGGTGGCTGCTCCAGCCGATAAATTCGTTGTGGTTAAACTCCGGCAGCTCGTCCCACCAGGCCACGTTTTTAGCATTTTCGTTAAAGCTAATCTTCCATTTATAAGCCGCCGGTGCCATCAGCGGACCGCCATAGATTACCGGTGATTTACCGGCAACTTCGGTAGCCAGCTCTTTAGCCGGATTTTGAGCCTGCGGCACCATGGGACCCCAAGCCTTTACGGCTTCTGCTAAAAATGCCGCTGCACTAGCCAGCTGCTCGGCAATTTCCATCTCGTTGACCAGACCCACGCTGCCCAAAACTGTAACTAGAGCTATCAGGTTATAAAATACGGCGTAGCGCGGCTGCTCGGCTTTTGGAAGTTTTAAAAATGGGTAGTTTTTTTGGCCGGCGATCTCTTCTAACTTACCGCCGCCGGCGATGATAACAATGCGGGCATTTTTAGCCTCGGCTTGGGCCAGAGCCGACAGCGTTTCCTCGGTATTTCCGGAGTAGCTACAAGCAATAAATAGTGTTTTATCAGATACATAAGTCGGGATATTATATTGGCGGCAAACTTCAAACGGCAAGCGGTAGCCCGGCCAACTACGGCCCAGTAAGGCGGCTAGTGCGGAACCGCCCATGGCGGCGTAAACTACGTTGTCAAACTGGCCGGCTATGGCCAAGTGGTCAAACTTATAAGTTAGCTGGGCAGCTTGGCGTTCGGCAATACCAAGGGCATCTTCCCCATCGCGCTGATGAATGTATTTTAAATCATCAAGCATATCTACTTTTAACTGTCCTAACCATTAGCTATAATTGTAAATGATTTATGATTAAAACCTAAGAAGCAGGGGGTGGCATGTTCGGAAATAGTGACGACCAAAACAATCAACCTACGCCTAGCCTACCGGTGGGGCCGCAGCCTGCCGACTATTCTACCAGTGCGCCGCCGCCCAGCGGCATGATGTCTAACCCTATCGCTGGGCCCAACCCTATCGCTAGCCACCCGGCCTTTGCCCCGGAGCCCACATCGCCGGCAGCTGCCCCGACAGCCGGTGACGGTGACCTTTTGGACATCAAGAAGGAGGCCCTGCAAAACCTCTCACCACTAGTCGGTCAATTGGACCAATCTCCCGAAGAAAAGTTTAAAACCACCATGATGTTAATTCAGGCCTCCGACAATCCGGCTCTAATTAAGCAGGCCTACGAGGCGGCCGGCCAAATATCCGACCAAAATGCCAGAGCCCAGGCTTTAATAGACGTTGTCAACGAAATCAACTACTTCACTCAGAACAAAACCGACAAAAAGCCCGACGCTTAAAAAGAAATTATTGTCCGGGCGTAAGGTCCGATGGCGGTGGCGGTGGCAAGTCTTTGCTGGAAGCCGCGGCCGGCACTTTGTGCCAGTGGTCGTAGGCCCACCTGCCGCCCAAAACTATTAAGACCGCGAAGGCTAAAGCCGCCACGATTAGGGCAACCAACATTGGCCAGCTCTTACTCGTTGGCGCCGGCGTCTGGTCGCTACTCTCTATATGATAAATCTGGGTCCCGTCAGCAGTTGAAACGGTTTGCTTGTACTCTGTCTTGCTCGTTGAGCGATTAAATAATGCCATAAAAATACCTCGCTAGCCATTATATATTAATAAAACTCCAGAGGAGGTTGTCGCCTCTGGAGCCTTATTTTTTGTCAACGTTTTTCTTTGATTCCTAATATACTACATCATTCCCATGCCGCCCATATCAGGCGCAGGTGAAGATGTTGTTTTTTCTGGCATTTCCACAACCAAAGCCCCCATGGTCATGGCCGTTCCGGCAATAGATACCGCATTTTGGATAGCTTCCTTAGCAACCCGCGTTGGGTCAACAATGCCTGCGGTCTTCAGATTGACATACTTACCCGGCGTGTCGTCAGTAACATCTACCCCAACTGAGCCTTGTTGGCCAGTTCGGATTTGAGGCAAAAATTCATCTGGGTTTTTAGCAGCATTTGTGAGCAAAATACGAAACGGTTGCTCAAGAGCATTCTTTAATATCTGCGCACCGACTGCTTCAGAGTCGGTACCCTTTACTCTGATGCCCTGGCTTAGATAGATTAAAGTCGCACCACCACCTGGCACTATTCCTTCGGCCAGGGCGGCTTTGACGGCCGCCACGGCGTCATCTACGCGGAATTTCTTTTCCTCAATCTCAGTTTCGGTTGCCCCGCCAACTTTTATGACGGCCACTTTGCCCGATAGTGCTGCTCGGCGCTTTTCCAGCTGCTCGCGGTCATATTCGCTGCTGCTGGCTTCAATCTGTCTATTTATCTGCTCTATGCGGGCTTTAACGGCGCTGGCCGAGCCCGAACCTTCTACGATTGTAGTCTCGTCTTTGGTGGCAATCACCTTGCGGGCACTGCCAATCATTGATAGCTCGGCATTTTCAAAGGTCGTGCCGCGCTCTTCGCTTATCAGCTCGCCACCGGTCAATATGGCGATGTCTTCTAGGATTTCTTTGCGGCGGTCGCCAAAGCTTGGCGCCTTAATAGCTACGGTGTTAAACACGCCCTTTAGGCGATTTAGAATCAGCGTGCCAAGGGCTTCACCCTCAACGTCTTCGGCAATAATTACCAAATCTTTTTTACCGGCGGTGGCCAGTTTTTCTAATATCGGCAAGAACTCCTGGATAGAGCTAATTTTTTGGTCGGTTACCAAAATTGCTGGTTTTTCGTAAACGGCTTCCATGCGGGCCGTATCAGTAACCATGTACGGACTGGCATAACCACGGTCCATGGTAAAACCTTCTACAACTTCGCTCTCCAGCGCCAGTCCCTGCCCTTCCTCAACAGTAACTACGCCCTCTTTGCCGACCTTTTCCATGACATCGGCAATTAGCTTGCCAATTTGCTCGTCGCCAGCGCTTATGGTTGCAACTTCAGCGATACGGCCTTTTTTATTGGCAATGTCTTCACTCAAGCTGCCCAATTTTGCCAGTACGTCGCTGGCAGCAGCTTCTAGGCCTTTACGTAGCTGCATTGGGTTATGGCCAGCGGCAATCAATTTATTGGCTTCGTTCAAGATATGATAAGTCAGCACGGTCACGGTTGTGGTGCCGTCACCGGCTACATCGTTCATTTTGCTAGCAGCTTGCTTGATTAGCTCGGCGCCAACTTTGTAGCCCAAAGTTTCGTCATCCACATCTTCAATTTCTACACCTTTTGCTACCGTTACACCGTCGTGAGTTACAGTCGGTGCGCCGTAGCTTTTACTAATCACCACATTGCGGCCTTTGGGGCCCATGGTGGTCTTTACAGCATCATATAAAATTTGTGCTCCGCCCAAAATTCGGCGGCGGGCGTCTTCATCGTAAAAAACTTTCTTAGCCATATATTCTCCTATTTAACCGTCGCAATTATGTCTTCGGACTTAACCAAGACGTATTCTTTGTTATCAATTTTAACTTCCTTGGCGCTGTAGTCTTTGTAAACAATCCGGTCGCCTACTTTAACTTCCTTAACGTCTTTGCCAGCACTTAGCACTTTGGCAACTTTGGGGCGCTCAGTTGACTTGTCAGGCAAATAAAGCCCAGACGCTGTCTTGGTAGGTGCGTCCTCTTGCTGGGCTACTACCCAGTCAGCTAATGGTTGAAGTGGTGATGCCATACTAAAAAACTTCCTCCTAAAAATTACTCGCTCAATTTAAGCAGCACCTCACAGTGCTCGTCTAGCACTCATAATAGCGGAGTGCCAAAACGTCTGTCAATATTTGGTCGCTAAATCAAAAAACACACCGGCGTGCGGTGTGTGCAGTTTCGCTGGTGGTTCGCCCCCAAGGGCGAACCACCAGC
>DATKKU010000015.1:0-7182 GCA_035542755.1 Binatia bacterium
GCTAACCAGGCTTATCCAAGTTTGGCCGGCGTTGAACTTTATAGACTTGCCAGTGGAATCGGTAAAGGTTATTTGGCCAAAAGTATCGGTCTTGGTCCACTGCCCCACAGTTACGCCACCGTCTTGAAACACGTAAGCCGTGCCGCTACCGGTAGTCGTATAGTCGGAATAATAAGCTCCGGAGGAGTCCAGCTGGCCATTGCTCAGCGGCATCACCACGGCTATGACTACTTTGGGGTGTATCTGGACGCCGGTTGTGTCAGTGGGGCTAACCAGTTCCATGTGCGGCGCTCCGGCCTCGCTGCGCATATAAGTATTGGTCTTGGCGTCGTAGGCGTAATTGGCATAAAAATCGGGTCCGGAGATGGCCATCTGGATGGTTTTGGCGGTTGGCGTAATTAACTTTTTGTCGGCTTTGCGCGGCCACGGCGTATAGACGCTGCTGGTCCAGCCCTTGGCAGCGTTGGCCTTATCTAGCTCGGCAAAGCTGGTATAAACGTTGTGGGGCGCGTCACGGCTGTCTATGCGCGTAAAATAGGCGCCATTGGCGAACTGGTCCAGGTTGCGATAATTGCCGTTATTAACTTCTGCCAGGGCGTCAGGACTGCCGCCGACGTGGACAATGGTAGCCTGAAACGGCGCAGCGAAGTCAATGTAGTATGGGCGCAGCGAGCGCACTGGGCCAATGTACTGCGGCGAGGCGTCCTGAAACAGCGCCAAAAAGCGAGTGATGCCGGCCTCGGCGATGGCCTCGTAAACTACGCCAGCATCCTGCAGGCCGGACTGCGGGCGGGCGGCGTCACTATTTTCTATCATGATTCCGGTCACTGGCCGGGCAGCCAAATCCGGCGCTACTGGCAGGCCCGTCAGCGGCGAGGCTACGGTAGTTGGTTTGGCCGGCTTCTTGGCTATAGATATATGAGCTATTGAGCCAACCCCCGATTTACTGAAAAGGGCAAAATACCCGGCTGCGCCGCCGACTATTAAAATCAGACAAACTAGTGCCACAAAACCAGATTTTTTGAGTCGGCTCAGGCCTTTCCACCAGTCGCCCATTCTGGCCCAGCGGCCCTTAGGCTTGGGCTTGTCTTTTAAGGCTATAGTTATTTCCGGCTCCGGCATACTAGGGGCTGGTCTTATCGCCGGTGCAGCCGGTGCGGCGGGTGCCGGTTTAGGCGTCGGTTTTGGCCGTTTGGGCGGCAGAATATCTTGCATTAAAACCTATTGTACCAATGCTTAAGCACTATGCGCCAGAGCATCTATTGCCCCGTCTATGCGGGCCAGCGATTTTTCTTTGCCAAGCAGGCTAAGACTTTCGGCTAACCCTGGGCTGGCCGGCGCCCAGGTTGTGGCGATACGTATCAGGCTAAATAATATGCCCGGTTTTTGGCCGGTTTTCTCCAACAAATTGTTCAGAGCTGTGGTCAATTGGTCTTCGCTAAAATCAATCTTATCCAACTGCTCCCGACTCTGGGTCAGCCAGGACTTTAGCTGCTGGCGATCTATATCTTTGAGCTGCTTATTGTTATCAATTAGGCTCATATCAATCGGCAAATCTTCAAAAAAGAAATTGCTAAGCATCGGAATTTCCGATAAGTGCTTAAGGCGCTCTTGAATTAACGCCAGCACCCGTTTTTTATAATCATCAGATTGGCTTGCTGCTGAGTCCGGCCAAAAACCCTTGGAGCGCTCGTACAGCTGTTCCGGACTTAAGGCCCTAATGTAGTGACCGTTCATCCAAATAAGTCGCTGCTCGTCAAAGCGCGCGCCGCCGTGATGTACTCGCTCCAGGCTGAACTTGGCTTTCAGTTCATCCATTGAGAAAATTTCTTGCTCAGTACCATCGTTCCACCCCAGTGTCGCTAGAAAATTAACCAGGGTCTCAGGCAAATAGCCTTCTTTTTTATAGTCCAAGATATCTTTGGCGCCGTCGCGCTTGCTTAACTTTTTTTTGCCATCCGGGCCCATGACGTAAGGCAGTGTGGCCAGTTTGGGGCGTTCAATCTCCAGAGCCTCGTAGAGATTAAGGAACTTGGGGGCACTAGAAGTAAACTCCTGCGAACGGATAACATGGGTAATTTCCATCAGGTGGTCGTCAACTATGTGGGCAAAATTATACGTCGGGTAACCATCGGACTTAATAAGTATAAAATCATCAATGGCTTCCGGACCGGTGGATAAATCGCCCAAAACTTCGTCGTGCCAGTTGTAATCTTTGGGTTCGGACTTAAAGCGCAGCGGCTGGCTGCCGTCCCAGGCCGGCGGATTTTCCGGCCGATGGTCGCGGAATAAAAACGGCTTTTTTTGGTCTTTGGCAGCTTGACGAAACTGTTCCAGTTGTTCGGGCGTGGTTGAATCGGCATAGGCCCTGCCACTATCCACCAGTTTTTGTGCCCACTTTTTATAGATATCCAGTCGTTCGCTCTGGCGGTAGGGGCCATGTTCCCCGCCCTTGTCTGGGCCTTCGTCCCAATCCAGCCCCAGCCAGCGCAGCGAGTCCATAATGTGCTGCTCGGAACCTTTCATCTCGCGCGCCTTGTCGGTGTCCTCTATGCGCAGAATAAACTGGCCACCCGCCTGCCGGGCTACCAGCCAGGCAAACAAGGCAGTGCGGACGCCGCCGACGTGCAAAAATCCAGTTGGACTGGGCGCGAACCGGGTACGCACCGGTTTTTGATTATCACTCATAAGACAAGTCTAAAACTAAACTGAGCTCCTGCAAAGACTAGTAATAAGGGAAAAAGAGTAGCCGTGGTCCGCTCGCAGAGCGGATTTGAATTTATTTCAAAAGTCGACGCTAGCCGAAAAACCGTAGGTTTGTCCTCAAAAGGCGAAGCCGCTAAAGACTTTGAACAATTTTAAAAACGTCGTCGCTACTCAAGTGGGCCTTGTTGCTAAGGCTATATAAAACACCGTTATTGACCCACGCTGCGTTTCCAGAGTCGCCATATATATAAACCGTTGTACCATTGACTTGAGAGGTTTGAGTGGAGGCGTTGGTCGGCAGGTAGTTAGACTGAACGGTGGAGCTGTCCCAGCTGGAGGCCTTTTGGGTGAGAGAGAACGTCTGGCCTTGATTGGCCTTGTTGACGTACGAAATGGTCACAGAGCCGGGCTCGTATTTAAGAGTCTTGGCTAGTGCATAGCCGGCCGGCGTATAAGCCGGCACGCTGGCGTCTACGTGAGCTCGGTCGGCGGCCACCTGTACGGCCACGGCCGGCACGTTTTGCCAAACCAAGATGGCGGCAGCGATAATTAGAACTACGGCAGCCAGTGAAAAAGCCAGCCACCTGGGCAGACCAAAAATTCTACGGGCTCGCCGTCCGCGGTTTAACATGTGTTTATGGGCGTCGGCTCTGATTAAAGCCTCGTCCAGCATATTTTCCAGTTTGCGGTGCGAAGCGCTGGTAACCATGCTGGGGACGCGCGGTGCCATAACTTCTGTAGCAGATGCAGATACAACCATTGCCTTAGAGGCCGGGGTAACTTCGGCTAGCTGTTTTTTTTGCGGAAGCAGTCCAAAACGGTTGACCTTGGCGTGCTTAGTAACGGTTTTGGCCCTTAGTTCTCTTATCGGGTTGCCTATCTTTGGCTTGCTGGCGGAGCGTTCAGCCACCTGTGCTTTAGAGGCCTGCGGCTTTTTAACAGCTTTACGCATCAGGGTCTTGGTGCGCTGTGGTCGGCGGTGTAGATTGGTGGCCTTGGTGACTTTACGGTCAATGCTGTCCTTCATCTTGGTCCGCTGGTGGGGCGCAATAACAAAACCGTCAATCATCTTTTTGCCAGATGAGCTGACGGCTGAGCGGATGGCTTTATGTGAGTCTAGTAAACGGCCGGTAAGGGCATCGTAGCGGTTGCCGTTGATTTCTACCACACTAGCAGTTTTACTCACAGGTTTCTTATACCCCTTTTTGATATACCAGTAATATTACACCCTGTTGGTATGTATAAGCAATGGCATTTTGACCTACTTTGCTGTTCGGAATTCTTTGTGCGACAATTAAAATGCTTTTTGAACGCAAAACTGAACACTTTAATAGTTCGTGTGAGCTGAAAACGATATATATGGACTTTTTAGACCCCCGCAAAAGACGTTCCGATAAAATCCGCCTAATGGTGGGTTATTTTTTGATGGGTATTGTCCTGCTGCTGGCTACCACTATCTTGGTTTACGGGGCCTACGGCTACGGAATTAATACCAAGACCGGCCAAATTATTGAAAATGGCCTGCTGTTTATTGACTCCAAACCCAGCGGGGCCAGCATTTATTTAAATGGTCAGCTGCAGTCCAGTAAAACCAGCGCCCGTCTGGTAGTGCCGGCCGGTGACTATAAGCTAACCATCCAAAAAGACGGCTACCGCAGCTGGCAGCGCAGCTTTGTGATTGACGAGCACGACATCGCCCGCTACAGCTACCCATTCCTGTTCCCCGTTAAGCCGCAAACCACCGCCCTAAAAGATTATTCCAGTCTGCCAACTCTTATAACTCAAACACCAGACCAGCACTGGCTGCTAATCCAGCAGCCAGCCTCCACGGCTACCAGTCTAAATTTTGATGAATACGACACCACCAACTTAGCGGCTGGTGCCCAAACCATAAATTTTCCCGTCAGTTTATTAAATAATACCGACAGTTCGCCGCCGGTGCTGAAAGCCGTGGAGTGGTCAACCGATAATAAGCACGTGCTACTGGAGCACACCTTTCCCACTGGCCACGAATTTATAGTTTTTGACCGGACCGACCCGAGCAAATCTTTTAACGTAAACCAAATGTTCAAAATCAGCCCAACCTCGGTCAGCCTGCGCAACAAAAGCATCAACCAGTTGTACGTTTTTGACCAGGCGGCTGGCAGCCTGGCAGTCGCCGATACCACGCAGGGCGTACTTGACCCGGTATTCCTAAACCACGTTTTAGCTTATAAGGCCTACGGCGACAGCCTGCTGACTTACGTAACTAACGTAGGTGTATCAAAAGGCGAGGTCCAGGCCCGCATTTGGAACAATGGCAAGACCTACCCGCTTTATACCTTTAGCGCTGGCACCAACTACCTGATAGACGCCGCTCAGTTTCAGGGGCACTGGTACTACGTGGCCGGCAGCGACACGTCTAGAATTGATGTTTACGAGGACCCGCTAAACGACATTCAGAACCCGGCTTATAACCGGGCGGTGCCAATACTGGGCTTTAATTTACCAGGCGCCACGTTGGTTAGTTTCTCGGACAACACTCGCTTTATTGGTATTGAAGCCGGCCAGAGTTTTGGAGTTTATGACCTGGAGGCCGAAAAAGCCTATCACTACACCGTCAAGCAGCCGCTTACAGCACCGGTCACCTGGATGGACGGACACCGCTGGATAGGACAAAGTGGCAGCGACGTGTTTGCGGAAGATTATGATAATACCAACGTCCAGTTGGTTACGCCAACGGTCTATAGCGGCGGCGGCCTATTTACCAGCGACTATAATCAGATGATTACTTTCGCGGCCTCGCCCGACTCGTCGGAGGTTATTTTGCAGCGAGTTGATATGCGGGCTGGCAGTGATCTGCCCAAAGACGGCGCCCAGTAGCACTGAGCTTTAGGCCGCGTTCGTTCGTTTATCGGCAAGGCCGACAAACTCTCGTACGCTGCCGGCACATCACGGCGTCAAAAATTCCAGTGCTCGTTCACTGTATCCATAAAATACAGCTCACTAGAGCCCTTCGTTTTTTCCTTGTCTGCGCTGGCCCTAAAGCCCAGAGGTTCGTCTCCTAATGCGTTGCGCGTGTATTAGAACCAGCCCCAGATGCGCGACCACAAACTCTGAGAGTTACCGGGTATCACCGGGACGCTAGTAGCTAGAGTGTTTTGGCTAGTGCTAGCGATGTTGCTGGCCGGGTCCGGGCTAATCTGCTGTCCGATAATCACCAGGCGGTTATTGCTGGTGCCTGGAGGGTCGCAGGTAATTAGCGAGGCCGTAGCCGGCTTATCGGCTGGCCCTAGTACTGAAACGTCGGTGGGGCTGACAACTTTTCGTTCGTAGACCTGATAGGTATAGCGCTTGCCGTCTTTTTGAATATAAAAGGTGTCGCCCGGCTGCAAATCGTGCAGCAGCACAAAAGCAAATTTATACTTGCCGGGGTTTAGGATGTTATTGCTGGAGTGGCCGACAATCACCAGGTTGCCGTCCTGGCCGGGGTCGGCGGTGTCGGCATAGTGTACAACGCCGCTTTCCAGAGCATTTTGGACGGCTTCATCGTTTACTGTATTGACGCCGTAGACCACCGGCACTTCAAGGTTAATTTTAGGGACTATCAGCTCTGGGGCGTCGCTGATGACACTGGCGTCAATCAGCGGCACATTGCTGGAGTTGCGGCTAGGCTGGATAAAGGGGGCGATAAAGCGCTCGTTAAAAAAGCCAAACATCAAAATCAAGATCACCACACCGCCGGTTGCCAGACCAAACAGCAGAGATTTAAGGTGGGCTCGCGTCCGGGATAAAAAAACTTCCGGGGCGTCGGCGGCTAAAGATGTTCCGAGCAGCGGCTTCCTTCTATCGGCTGGAGTCCGTCCGTGAGTCGGTTTATTGAGAATCCTTGGTTTAGCTTCGCCTGCCGGCGCCATTGATGGAACGGCATCCGTAAAATGCGAGGCTTCGGCGTGCAGATTGTAAAACTCCTGCCATACCTGGTGTTTTTCCAGGTCGCTGAGGCCTATATAGTACTCGTGCCACTCTTTCTGGAGGTCTTTTAAGGGCTTTTTGGCGCTGGTTAGCTCGTAGATAAACTGGCGGTGCTTGGAGGGCCTAGCGGCGCTGCTAGCCTTGCCGAGGTTCTGCTCCTCGGCCACCAGGTCGGGCTCGGCAGCGTAAGCCGCGGCTACCTTTTTTCTAATTAACTCAATGGCCGGCTCTTGGCTATAGTCTTGTCCCGCGGGCTTGCTGTCGTCCTCCGGCAACGGCAGCGAGGGGCTGAGAGAGTTTTTGAGTGTATCGTCCATTTAAAAAGCTATCGTTTGTATTGTACAATACAATCTGTTGCATATCTGTTTTGGATTTGTCTGAAAGTCGACAAGGGTGAGTGGCGGAACTGGTATACGCGCACGACTCAAAATCGTGTTCCGCAAGGATTGTGGGTTCAAGTCCCACCTCGCCCACCAAAAAGATCCGGCTATTGCTTACAGCCGGTTTTATTTTTAAGGTGTA
>DATKKU010000016.1:0-4960 GCA_035542755.1 Binatia bacterium
CTCCTTTCGGTGGTTTGTTCGCTGGCCGATATATATCGTCTTTATCTACCTAATCATCGCCGGTCTTAGCTGGACCGTTGATGAACTTTTACCAAAAGCCAAAGATCCAGAGTTTGGCGTCAGTTTTTCTATAGAGTACGCTCAGGAGCTGGGCAATGACTGGCATGCCAACTACCTGGCGCTACTCAATGATTTGGGCTTTAAGCGCGTGCGGCTAATGAGCTACTGGGAATTAATAGAGCCCCAGCAGGGTCAATACGATTTTACGGATTTAGACTGGCAAGTCCAGCAAGCTCAGGCCCACGGTGCCAAGGTAAGTTTAGCTATTGGCTATCGCCAGCCGCGGTACCCAGAGTGCCACGAGCCCGACTGGGCCAAACAGCTACCAGTAAACCAGACTGCCTGGGATAACCAGCTTTATAGCTATATAAGTACCGTAGTTAATCACTATAAAAATAACCCGGCGCTGGAAAGCTACCAGCTAGAAAACGAGGCCGAGAACAATTGGTTTGGAGCCTGCCGCGGCAGCGCCGCACCCAAATGGCGACTAACTGATGAGTTTAATTTGGTTAAAAAACTAGACCCCAACCACCCGGTGTTTATGAACTTGAGTGACGAGCACGGCTTGCCCATTGGCCAGCCGACGCCCGACGCTTACGGTTTTTCAATTTACCGCGTCGTCTATAGCACCAATACCGAAGTTCACTTTTATACCACCTATCCGATTACCCAGTGGTATCATCGCCTGCGGGTTTACGCCATCCACTTTATTAAGCACCGCCCGGTCTATGTGCACGAGCTGCAGCTAGAGCCGTGGGGCTCGGCGGCCACCGAGCATCTAACGATTGCCCAGCAAAACCAATCCATGAGCGTGCAGCAAATTCATAACAGCATTCATTATTCTGAACAGACCGGCATCCAGCTGCAGTACATGTGGGGCGGCGAGTGGTGGTACTGGCGCAAAACGCACTTTAATGACAGCGGTCCCTGGAACGCCGTCAAGCAGGAACTACAGGCAGCCCAAAACTCCGGTTCTTAGCGTAAAATAACAGTATGGCTAAGAAGAAACCGCCGACTGGTAAAATTTCCAACCGCCGAGCAGCTTAGGTCGCGGCTTCAGTTTCCATAATTATCAAAAGTAAATTATTTTCAACTTCCGCGCGCCCTTACGCACAACCCCATTGTTTATCCTCAAACAATGGGGACCCCAAATAGCGTAAAATGTCAGTATGTGTGCCAAGAAAGTCAAAGGACGACCCGGAGTCATAGCCAATCGTAGAGCCCGACACGACTACGAGCTGGGTGATTCTATTTGCGTTGGCATTGTTTTATCCGGCGCCGAGACTAAGGCGCTGCGCATGGGCCACGGGCAGCTGCAGGGCGCCTATGTAAACGTGCTGGGTGACGAGTTATGGCTGGTTGGTGCGCAAATTAATCCGGTTTCGGGAGTTGATATCTCGGCCGATGACCAAACCCGCAGCCGCAAACTGCTGGCCAAGCGCTCCGAGATTGATAAGCTGGTCGCCGCCCGTCAATCCGGACGAACGATTGTGCCGTTAGAGATTCTAACCCGCGGCCGCTACATCAAAGTCCGGATTGCCATTGGTAAGGGTAAAAAACGTTATGATAAGCGCGAGACTCTCAAAAAGCGGCAGCAGGAACGCGAGGCCAAAAGGAGCAGTGCATGAAGATTTATAGTTGGAACGTCAACGGCATCAGAGCGGTTATTAATAAGGGCGAGTTCCAAAAATTTATGGCCAAGCACCAGCCCGATATCCTGTGTCTGCAAGAGACTAAGGCCCAAGAAGGCCAGGCCGAAACAGATTTTCCGGGGTACCAGGAATTTTGGAACTCAGCCGAGAAAAAGGGCTACTCCGGCACAGCCATATTTACCAAAATTAAGCCGCTGGCCGTGACCAACGGCTTGCCCGAAGATATAATTGCCAAGCACAAAGTCCACGGCGATACATACGGTGACCCCAATAAGGAAGGGCGGGTAATAACCGCTGAGTTTGCCGACTTTTTCCTAGTCGGCGTTTATACCATAAATGTTAAGGACGATTTAAGCCGCCTGCCAATCCGCGAAGCCTGGGACAAGGCTTTTTTGACCTACTGCCAGCAGCTGGAAACTAAAAAGCCGGTAATTTTTTGCGGCGACTTAAATGTCGCTCATACGCAGGACGACCTGGCCCGGCCCAAAGAAAACGTCGGCAAACGCGGCTTTACGGATGAGGAGCGCAGCGGTTTTGAAAAACTGATTGACCACGGTTTCGTTGACACATTTCGGATGTTCACCAGCGGCAATGGTTTTTATACCTGGTGGACGCACTGGGCCAACGCCCGGGCCCGCAACGTCGGCTGGCGGATTGATTACTTTTTGGTTTCGCAGGAGCTTAAATCCAAAGTCAAATCGGCCCAAATCCACGCCGATGTGATGGGCAGCGACCACTGCCCGGTAAGCATTGAGCTCAGTCTATAGTAAGCAGCTGTTCGGACGACGCAATTAGTCGCAGTGCAAGGCGGCCGCGAGGAACGAACAGAGGCGTATAATGAAATACGATGAAGGAGCATCGCAGCCAGCAACACAGCGATTCGCCAAGAGCGGATGGCAGTGCTTCTGGCTCTGCCAGAAGGCAGGCCAACGCAGCGCATAGACCGTTCGCTGTTTTTGACATTGATGGCACGCTTATTCGCTGGCAGCTTTACCACGCTGTTGTTGACAGCTTAGTAAAGCATAAGTACATAAGCCCCGAGGCATTTTCGGCCATTAAGACCGCCCGTCTGGACTGGAAGCACCGAACTCACGCCGGGTCTTTTAAAGACTACGAGCTGGAGTTGGTCCGCTTGTATGACAACTTGCTGACTAGCCTAAGCGTTGAGCAGTTTGAACGCGCCGCTGATGATGTATTTTTGGAATACAAGGACCAGGCTTATACCTACACGCGTGATTTAATAGCCAAGCTAAAGAAAGATGGATACCTGTTGTTTGCTATTTCTGGTTCGCAGACCGAGGTTGTCGCCAAAATAGCCGACTACTATGGTTTTGACGACTTTTTGGGCACCGTTTATGAAAGAATCGGTGATAAGTTTAGCGGCAATAAAGAAGTGGTGGCTTTTCATAAAGATCAGGCCCTGAAGTCCCTCGTAAAAAAGCACCGCGGCGACTACAAAAACAGTATTGCAGTAGGCGATAGTTTTAGCGATGCGGCCATGCTGGAGCTGGTGGAGCAGCCAATTGCCTTCAATCCCGAACACGAACTTTTTAGGTACGCCAAGCAAAGAGGCTGGAAAATTGTCTTAGAGCGCAAAAACGTAGTTTACGAACTGAAAGTGCAAGATGGATCCTACGTATTGGCATAGGCAAAAAG
The DNA here is from genome assembly GCA_035542755.1 of Binatia bacterium. Lineage (GTDB taxonomy): Bacteria > Patescibacteriota > Saccharimonadia > Saccharimonadales > UBA10212 > RYN-425. The sequence goes on from DATKKU010000016.1 coordinate 3,369, forward strand.
CTACCGAGCCACTATTTGAGAAACTCATCTGGAGCAAGCCCGAAAACCGGCGGCTGGCCGGCAAACTTCTGATTATTGGCGGCAATGCTCACGGCGTAGCTGCGCCGGCTATGGCCTACCAGGCGGCAGTAGCTGCCGGCATTGGCACAGCCAGAGTGCTGCTCCCCGACGCCGTTGCCAAGACCATTGGTAAAAGCTTTCCGGAGGGCGAATTTGCCTTTAGCACGCCCAGCGGCAGCTTTTCCAAAACAGCCGTAAATCAGGTGCTAGAGCATAGGGACTGGGCCGACGCTATCTTGCTAGTCGGCGACTTTGGTCATAACTCCGAGACGGCTATTTTCTTGGAGCAGCTAGCGGAAAAGTACCGCGGGCTACTAGTAGTTACCCAGGACGCTCTGGATTATTTTGTTAAAGACATTGGCAAATTAACGGACCAAGAAAATGTAGTCGTGGTCTCGGAGCTGGGCAGACTGCAAAAGCTGACCCGGGCAGGCATGCCGTCGCTAATTATTCAGCACTCCATGAGCTTGCACGCCCTAGCTGGACTGCTCAACAGCTGGACGCGTGAGACTCCGGCTAAAATTTTAACTTATCATAACGAAAATTTTGTTTACGCTGACGGCGGCCAAGTTAGCACCACACCCAAAGCAGCCGCTGCTAACTGGGAAGTGCCGCTGGCGGCTTACGCCGCGACCTGGTGGTTGCAGCACGAAGGCCGATCATTTGAAGCAGTTACCACCGCGATATACGAACTAGTAACTACTTAGGCTTGGCCGCACTAAATATGTAATACCGAATCAGATCTTTTTGAGCCATTTTGTAGTATTCCACTGAAGCTGTCGTGTTTATGAAAGTCTTTCGAATGCCTAACCTACTTACTAACCTGTATGGGCCTTGGGCCGACTTGAACAGACGGCGGAACGAAGGTTTGATGTTATCGGTGACATTCTGCTGCGTGACGTTTTTAAAGCCTACTGCGGACATCTTATTGGTAAGGGTGTTATGCCTGATGGTCTTGAGTCCAAACATACCAGATTCTTTGATAACAAGGTCAAGCATTTCCATTTCAAATTTCGAAAATTGTTCGTCGGCAGCTATGGTGTATTCGAACAAAGCCAATCTGCCACCCGGTTTAAGCAATCTATAAAATTCTTTCAGGGCATCGGCTGGCTCTGGTATATGCGACAGGGACTCCGTGGTATAGATAGCATCGAAGGAGTTACTCTCAAAACCAGTACTCGTATAGTCTCGTACGATGAAGGCGGTTTCTTTAGTTAATAAATTATCTTTAGCTCTCTTTTCAGCCACAGTTCTCTCAAAAGGCACCAAGGTTAAGCCGGTCACATCAACTCCGTATTTTTTAGCCAGATAAACGGCAACGACCCCCTCACCGCAACCCGCGTCCATCACTTTTTGGCCCTTTTTCAGACCAAGTCTTTCGGCAACCATATCCTGCAATATGACCTGAGCTTCCCGTTCACTAATGTCGGCCTTTTTGGACGGATAAAATCCAAAGTGCTTAGCGCCCCATAAGTAGTGGCGATAGCCCCATCGGCTTTCGGGTTTCTTGTAGTACTTGACTATGGTTTTTA
>DATKKU010000017.1:0-10536 GCA_035542755.1 Binatia bacterium
CGTTTGCGACCACTGTAAAGGCACAACCGTTGAGCCGGGTTATGAACTAAAAGACTGCGACGAGTGCGACGGCAGCGGCCAAATTAAAAGGGTTACAAGGACTATTTTTGGCAACATTCAGCAGGCAACCACCTGCCCGAAATGCCACGGCCGGGGCAAAATCCCCGAAAAAGACTGCTCGGTCTGTCGCGGCAAGGGTACACGCCGAACTAGCCAGACCATCAAACTAAAAGTCCCGGCCGGCATAGACGACGGGGCAACCATCCGCTTGCGCGAGCAGGGCGAGGCCACAGCCAATGGCCCCAAAGGCGACCTTTATGTAAACATCCGCGTTAAACCACACAAAAAATTTACCCGCGAGGGCGACCTTATCCTATCTAGTGAACACATCAATATGATAGATGCTGCACTGGGTACCGAGATAGAAGTTAACACAGTTGATGGCCCGGTGCGCATGAAGGTGCCAATTGGCACAAATTCTGGCACGGATTTTAAACTGTCTGGCCACGGTGTCCCGCACTTGGGGCGCGGTGGTGCCCGCGGGCCTCACATCGTAACAGTTTTAGTGGATACGCCAACCAAGCTAAGCTCTAAGCAAAAATCACTCCTTGAACAGTTTAAAAAAGAGTCCGGCAAGAGCCGCGGTATATTTAAATAGCTCTATTTTTTGGGTAGCGGGGTATGCAGTAAGCCGCCCCACTCCACGACGGTGAAGCCCTTACGGGGCAGGTGATTTAGGTGTTGTGCCGGCAAATTTTGAGGTGTATTTAGACCTTCAAAGTCTAGGAAAACACGAATTAGAGTGTCTGGCGCCGGAATAATCTTCATCGGGGCAATTTTGTTAACCTGAGATGTCCCGAACCAAGTTAATCGTACGTATGGAGTGCTGGGCATCTTTGGTAGCCAAAAGCCCATGAAATCTTGTGACTCTTTGGCGTTCAGCCCCAACTGAGCTAGTTGTTGTTTTAGGGTTGAGGCAAGTTGAGCTTTAGCAACTATTGTTCCGCTGGTGACATCGGGGTAGTAGCGGCCGTAACCTTCCCAATAAAGAGAGCCGTAGTTTTTGCCATTTACGGTCAGCTGTCCTGAGGGCTTGGCATAGACATTCCAGCCATCCGTATAGTTGGGCTGGCTAATTCTTATATCGGCATCAACCTTCACTTGAACATTTTCAGCCTTTTGGGGGTAAAGGTAGATTACCGGTTTACCGCAACCACCTCCCGGCTCAGTGTCATTGTTGTATAAAGCCATATATGCACCCAGTGAATTTTTAAAGAAGAGTATCGGCTTTTTATCCAAGAACTGAGCCATGGTTAAAGATGGGTAATATGCATCAGTTGGGCCACCGGCAATGTTTTGATAGTCGCTATATAAATTTTTTATAATTGGTGCGTTAGCCTGGTCGCTTAAGACATATAAGTTAACTGACCCTTTGGTATAGCTGCCCGCTTGTGTGTAGGTAGCGTTTTTATCGCTCATTACATCGTAAAATGATCCGCCTAGCGTGCAACCGTGAAAACCGCTGCCATATGTGGATTTGTTAGAAGTTCCGTCGGAATACGCAATATCACCAGCCATAAGGTCCGGTACATTAGGGGTTGGCTGGTAATAAACTGGATTAAAGTTATAAAGCTGGAGCAAATATCTCTGTGCGCTATACGTTCCGTTGGCATCAGCATCAATGTTTTTGGTCTCCAAATTAACCGCTCCATAGTCGGTAGAGGCGTAGGCCGTAGGGCTCTGCGGCTTATTTGTATCTAGCAGCGGCAAACCACCCTTACTTTCCAGGTAGAACTGTTTTCCGTTTAGGGTTAGCGTGTCCGGGGCGTTTAACTCTGGGTAAGAAGTGGTGGAATCTAAGGTAGTGTTTGTCCCGTATCCGTCGTAAATTAACTTACCAGAATCGGCGCTAAATAAACCTGAACTATATTGCTTGAGTACGATGTTCTTGCCGTCTTTGGATAAAAACATAAATGGCACGGAATCTATGGTCCCTGGATTGGCAACTACTATATCCTGCCCATCGTCTGTCTTGCCCACCTGCCAGAAGCTATATATGTCATATGGACCCTCTGAGCCGCAGTCTTGCTGGCAACGCAGGACGTCTATCGGAAATACTGTATAGGCAGTAATTGGTTTGCTAATTGGTGTGGCATACCAGGTGCGGTCAGCCACCTTAACGTCGCCATTGGCTTGTTTAACCGGGGTAAATAAACTGTTTTTGGCCTGGGCTTGGGAATTTTTGGCGGCTGTATTGGCAGAGCTAGTGGATTTTTTGGACTTTAAGTATAAATAGCCTCCGACACCAGCCACTACCAGAAGTAAAACTACGAGCAGTATAATCAACTTTTTGCGGCCTTTTTTGTGTTTTTCGGGGATAGCAGACGATGGCAGGGGCGGAATAGTTCCATCAGGTAAAATGGGCACCTCGGGGTTAGTTGGTGCTGAATCGGGCTGGTTGCCTATAGCTGGCGGTTGACTGGGTTCGGGTTTTTCCATTTTTTAAGTTTTATACCGTTGCTTAAGCCGAAGTATACAAGCACAAGAATTATTTGAACATAGTAATTGTAAAGTCATCCTGCAGGTAGCCAGTACGCAAGTTAACTTTGGGGCTAAGTTGTCTGCAAAAATCTAGGATTTCCTGCGCGTTGGCATAGGCTATTAAAGAGTTATGGGGCAAGGGCTGAAAACCGCCAGCCATGTTAAAGGCCAAAGCCTGGCGGCTTAAGCCAAGCAGGTTTTTAATCATGGTTTTACGGTGCTTTTGCCAATTTTTGACGTTGATGTTCATAACCCCGGAAGTAACTACCACGTCAAATTGCCGACCAAACTTGCCATTAAACGGGTTGCCAACTTCAAAGCGATGGCCCTCATAGCGTTTTTTGGCAATTTCTATAAAGCCGGGGTTGATATCAACTCCCAGGTAGTCAAAGTTATCGGCTTTTGAGTATAAGTACGGTAGTAAATCACCCATGCCGCAGCCGGCGTCAAGCACCGATTTACCCTCAATATCCAGCTCGTCCACCAGATATTTAAAGCGAATCGCCATTGAGCGGTAATCTGTCCAATGCAGCGCCAGCGGGCTTTCGCCATAGTCGTCCAAGCCCTGTTGGTATATCTCGGCCTCGTTCATCAGATTAATTATAAAGCCTTTAGGCACTTGAAATAGTGATGCTTATGTATAAAAATGAAAAGTAGGCCTTATGAAAAATAAAAACACTTCTGACGGCTTTATTCCAATGTTAATCGTAATGGGCATAATTATCCTGGCCGTAATTTGGTTTGTTTACGAGAGGGTAACACAGGCTAATCACTAATCATGAAGATACTACTTATCAACAACAACACTAAGCACCTTGATAGTCTCAGCAAGTCGCTGACCGGACACCAGGTTGAGGTGCAGACCTATAGGCCGGGCTTAGAGTTTCACGACTATGACAAAGATTTGATTATTTTGTCCGGCGGCGGCGGCGAAGGCCTGGAAATTTATGACGAGCACGCCCCAGGGCACCTTTGGTACGAAGACCAGATGGAGTTTGTACTTGGCTGCGATAAGCCGCTAATCGGTATCTGCATGGGCTTTGAAGTTATAGCCAACGCCTACGGCGCAAAAATCGTTGAAAAACCCCAGCTCATTCAAGGCTATAAGCCAGTTACAGCTACCCAAAAAGGGCTGAACCTCCTTGGCCGTAAAAAACTAACCCAGTTTGAATCTCATTTTTGGCGGGTGCAGAACGTGTCGCAAAAACAACTTGAGGTACTAGCCGACTCGCCCACCGGCATAGAGGCCTTTAGGCACAGGCAAAAACCGATACTCGCTACCCAGTTTCACCCCGAGAAGGGCGGCTCTCTAAACCTGGTAAGTCTTATACGCCAGACGGCCTAAAAACACCGAAAAACTAGTGACAAAATAAATAAATTCTGTTATAATATGCAAGATATGGCAAGTAATAAGCGGCCTATAACCATAGGCTCATACACCAATATTGACCTACCGAAGTTCGGCATTAGCAAGGTGGCCGCCAAAGTGGACACCGGTGCCGACTCTTCTTCAATATGGGCCAGCAGCATAAAAGAAAATAACGGCCACTTAACTTATGTGTTATTTGGCCCGTCGTCCACACATTACACCGGCAAAGAAATTACTACTACTAACTTTCAGATTAGCCTAGTAAAAAACTCCTTTGGCTATAGCGAGTTCCGCTACAAGGTCCCAATTAAGACCTCAATTGAGGGTCGGAATATCAATATCTGGTACACACTGGCCAATAGAAAAAACAATAGCTATTCGGTCTTAATTGGACGCAAGACTCTACACAGCCGTTTCTTGGTAGACGTTTCTAGGGTCAAAAAGCGTCAGTTTAATGTGCTGATTATGAAACCCAATAAATTAAAAAAAGGCGGCAAATACGCAGCTTTTTTTGACCAGATGCAGGAGCAAAACCCAGCTTTAAACTTTACCTTTGCTACCTACAAAGATTTGAGTTTTGTCTTCAGTAAAAATCGTCTAAAAGTCCAGATTGACGGGCTGGGCAAAGACGCCTCCGATTTTGACATGGTTTACTTTTTGCTGGTTTCTAATTACCAGTACGTAGCATCGGCACTGGCGCTCTATCTAAAATCGCGCAATGTGACCTTTGTTGATAAGGCCATACTTAACTATCATCAGTCACTCAACAAACTGCATCAGTGTATACTGCTGCAGACTAACGGAGTACGGGTACCGGCTGGCGTGTTTATGGACCATCAAAAATTAGCCGACTCTTACGGCTATTTGGCAGAGACTTTGGGTTCACCGTTCATTATCAAAGATATCAACAGCCATCGCGGCGAAGAAAACTACTTGGTCAAAAGCTCGGCTGAGCTCAAAAAACTGGTCGCTAAAGCGGCTAATAGCCAATTTATCGCCCAGAAGTACATACCCAATGACGGCGACTACCGCATTTTGGTTCATGGCAAGCAGATAAAGATGGTGATTAAGCGTACTGCAAAAGCTGGCTCACACCTAAATAACGTATCGGCTGACGGTCAGGCGGCTATGGTTAGCCTGGCCAATATACCAGCGTCGGTCAAACGGACTGCCATTAAGGTCGGAGAGTTGCTGCAGATTGATATATCTGGGGTAGACATGCTAAAAGACAAACAGTCTGGCTTGTGGTATTGTCTAGAAGTCAACGAAAATCCCAGCTTAGTTACCGGCGCATTCCCCGAGCAGAAGCAAAAAATAGTGGCAGATTACCTAACCAAGAGGCTGCACAAAATTTAAGGGAAATTTTATGAAAATAGCGATTTTATCCAAAGGACCAGCTAATTTCTCTACTAAGAGGCTGGTTGAAGAAGCCAAAAAACGAGGCCACGACGTGGAGGTTATTAACTATACCCAGTGCGAGGCCCGCATTGAGCAAAACAAGCCGGTAATTTTATATAAAGGCGAAGTGTTAAGCGGGTTTGACGCTATAATTCCGCGGATTGCATCCAGCTACACGCGTTACGGCTCGGCCATTGTGCGGCAGTTTGAAATGCAGGGCGTGTTTACTACCACCAGCTCAATTTCAATTGTCCGCTCGCGCGACAAGCTGCGGTCTATTCAGCTACTATCAAGAGCCGGTGTTGGTATTCCAAAGACTATATTTTCAAGAGGCTTGAGTGACATGGATATGGTCATGGAAGAACTTGGCGGCCCGCCAATAATCATCAAGCTGGCTCGGGGTACCCACGGCCGCGGCGTAGTCCTGGCCGAAAGCCGCAAGGCCGCACGTTCGGTACTGCAGGGCTTTTATCTAATGGATGACGACGGGGCTAACATTCTTATGCAGGAGTACGTGGAAGAGTCGGCCGGTACCGATATCAGGGCCTTTGTGGTTGGCGGACAGGTAATTGCCAGTATGAAACGCCAAAGTCTAAATGACGACTTTCGCTCTAACCTCCACCAGGGTGGCGAGGGCAGCACCATAAAACTTACCGACGACGAGCGTCGCACGTCTTTAAAGGCCGCTAAGGCCATGGGCCTGTCTATCTGTGGTGTTGATATGATGAGAAGCAAGCGCGGTCCGCTGGTGCTGGAAGTAAATTCCAGCCCAGGTTTTGGAATAGAGCAGGTAACCGGACGCGATGTCGCCAGCAAAATTATTGAATACGTAGAGCGTAATGCTAAAGCCCGCCAGCGCAAAGACCGCGTCGGCGCTTAAGCTCCAGTTAATCTCCCTGATAGTTTTGGTGGTGGTTCTGGTTTTGGCCGGCCACCACGCCAGTTCGTTTTGCGTGGAGCAATATCGGCATGACGAAACTCTCCGGGTTAATGGCCACAGCCTGTCGGCCCAGCTGGCTGCAACCGAGGCTCAGAGAGAAAAGGGCCTGGGCGGCAGAGCCTGCATTGGCACGTCTCAAGCTATGCTGTTTTTGTTTAACCAACCTGGCTATTACTACTTTTGGATGAGGGATATGCATTTTGCAGTTGATATGGTCTGGCTATCTGATGCTAAGCAGGTTGTCTACGTTCAGCCTAACGTCTTACCAAGTACCTATCCAAACAGCTTTGTCAGCCAGCAACCGGCCCGCTATGTGATTGAACTCAGGGCCGGCCAGGCCGAGCGCCTGGGCATCGGCACCGGAACAAAATTAGCTTTCTAATAAGCTAATGCTAAAATTAATCTATGGCGGACTTTTTGATAGTCCTATTGGTTGCAGTACCGGCTCTGTTTACTTATTTTCTGAGAAGTAACGGCGCCGTAGTTTTCTTGTCGGTCTGCGCCGGATATACAGCTGCTAGTTTAGCTGGTAACGAAGTGGCCAGCAGTTTGAGTGGCACAAACTTTAGCGTCAGAAACACGGATATTGATTTACTCTTCATGTTTTTGCCAATGGCCTTTAGCATCTTTTTTACAACCGGCGCTATAGGTGGCAAGTCAAAAATTATTATGCACTGCCTAGCGGCGGGTCTGGCTGGGGCGCTGTTTGTCACGGCCGCAGCGCCATTTTTAAATATCTCACTGCATCTTGGCCTTGAAGGGACTCACATCTGGCCGGCGCTTCGGAGTGCTAAGTCTTGGCTGGCTGCCGGCGGTGCTCTTTATAGTCTAGTGCTGGTCTGGTTTTTTAGCGGCAAGTCCTCCAAAAAACATAAATAGCAGCCGGACTAGATGGACCATACCTACAATTGTTCCGCGGGCTCAGCTATTTTTAAGCAACAACTTTTTAAATCAGACCATGCCAATTAACGGTCAAAAGAAATGAGCGCATTTAGCCGCGGCGTACGAAACGCTTTTCGTAACAAAGTCAGAACTTTCTCAGTAGTGCTAATTCTGGGGTTGAGTATTGGTTTGGCGCTGGCGATGCTGCTAGCCCATCAGGCTGTAACTCAAAAAATAGACACCGTTAAAAGCTCGGTTGGTAACACAATTACCGTTTCGCCGGCCGGCTTTCGTGGATTTTCCGGCGGTGGCAATCCGCTGACCCAAAGTGATATTGATAAAATTGAAAACACTCCTCACGTAGTTGCTATCAGCGAAACTCTTACCGACCGTCTGACCAGTGACCAAACCAACTTACAGTCTTCCATAACCGCGGGGTCGCTGGGGCAGCGCTTTAGTGTCAGCGGAGGAGGCGGCAGCGCCAGCTTTGGCGGAGAAGCGCCTACCGACTTTACGCCTCCGGTAATGGTAATAGGCACCAATGACCCAACCAACCTTAGCAGTGCTGGTGGCGGTACCTTTAAGTTGACCAACGGCCAAGTCTTTAGCCCTACCAGCAAAGACAACGTTGCCATAATCGGAAGCGCTTTGGCCAGCAAGAATAATTTGAGTGTTGGCTCAACCTTTACAGCCTACAATACGACTATAAAAGTGGTTGGCATCTTTGATGGTGGAAACACCTTTGCTGACGCTCAACTTATAATGCCGCTAGCTACAGTTCAGACTTTATCGGGCCAAGCCGGTGACATAACCAGCGCGGTAGTGACTGTGGACTCGGTTGATAACCTGGATTCTACAACCACGGCTATCAAAAACACTTTGGGCACTGCTGCCGATGTTACCAACGACCAGACTCGTACCCAAGACACCATTGACTCCCTGCAAAACATCCAAAGCATCTCGCTATATAGCTTGATTGGCGCGGTGATTGCCGGCTCGGTGATAATCTTTCTAACGATGCTGATGATTGTCCGCGAGCGACGCACAGAGATTGGCGTGACTAAAGCCATCGGCGCTTCTAACTTCAAAGTCATGTGGCAGTTTATGGTAGAGGCTATGACCTTGACTTTGCTGGCGGCTGTGGCCGGCATAATCATCGGAGTAGTGGCCGCTGACCCAATTACTAAGACTTTGGTTAATAATGCCAGCACCACTTCATCAACCGTAAGCACTGGCGGCGGTATGTTTACTCAACGTTTTTCTGGTGGCGGCATTGCCGTGGGCGGCGGGCCCTCAACGTCAGGCGCGGGGCCAACCTTTGTAGCCCGCGGACGGGGCTTCGGTGCCGTTAGGTCTAACATAACTAACATTCACGCTGCTGTGGGCTGGAGCATTCTTGTCTACGGCCTGGCGGCGGCGCTTCTGATAGCTTTGATAGGCAGCGCCATAGCCTCTTGGTCAATCGCCAAAGTCCGACCGGCAGAAGTAATGAGGGCTAGCTAATGTTAAAAGTTACTAACTTGTCTAAATCATTCCGCTCTGGTGATACCACAGTCAAGGCCGTGGACGACGTGACCTTTAGCCTGGAAACTGGCTCGTTTGTATCGCTAGTCGGGCCATCGGGCAGCGGCAAAAGTACCTTGCTGGCAATTTTAGGCGCACTGGAAAAGCCGTCTGGCGGCAGTGTTGAGGTTGATGGCCAGGATATTTCCGAACTGGGTGATAGCGGGCTTACTAAATATCGCGCCAAGAATGTCGGCTTCGTTTTTCAAAACTACAACTTGATACCAAACTTATCAGCTGTGGAAAATGTCATGCTGCCAATGGAATTTGCCGGACTGCCCAGTAAAAGTAGACTGGCAAGAGCTCAAGAGCTGCTAGACAGCGTTGGCATAACCGACGATAAGCAGCTGCGTAAGCCAAGTAGATTGTCTGGTGGCGAGCAGCAGCGCGTGGCGATTGCTAGAGCGCTCGCCAATAACCCCAAGATAATATTGGCCGATGAGCCAACCGGCAATCTGGACAGCCAAACAGGTAAAATGGTATTTAGGCTGCTGCAAGACCTAGCCAAGAAGCAAAATACCACCGTAATTGTAGCTACCCATGACCTGGAAATCGCCGGCAAAACTAACGCCAAGCTTTCGCTGTCCGACGGCAAACTAAAAAGATCTAAATAAACTCACAAACTATGGGCAGGCTCAAAAATCAAAATGAAACGCCTAGAGCAACCGCCATATCAACAACCTCGTCGCGCAGGTAGAACGTTTAAAAGATTAGTCACACTACTAGTACTGATTTTAATTGCTTTTTCTGTTTATCGGCTGACGTACGATAATTCTAGCCGGGTTAAAGCCTTGCCCTCCGATAAAACCACCGCCAGCCTTACTAGCCTCAGCTCTATGGGCAGCAAAATTAACTCCATTATTAATGCCAATCCAACAGTTGATATATCTGTTTCAGTCATAGACCTAACTAATAATCAGTCTTACAATTATGGGCTTAATGTGCCGTTTGTAGCGGCCAGTACCAGTAAATTAATAACCGCAGCCGATTTTTTACACCAGGTTGAAACCGGCAGCGAGACCCTGGACGAGCAGCTAAGTGGCATGAGTGCTTCTGACGAACTTCGGGCCATGATAGTTCAGAGTGATGATAACTCTTGGCAAATACTCAACGACGAACTAACCGACCAGGGTCTAGCCGACTATGCATCTCAAATTGGCATCAATGATTTTAACCTGGATGACAATACCCTGACTTCAAGCGACATTGCTCTGCTGCTGCAAAAACTCTATGAGGGCAAGCTGCTCAACGCAAACGACACAAAGCTGCTTTTGTCTTACATGAAGGCAGCCAATTATAGAGACTACATCATACCGGCTGTGCCAAGTGATGTTAAGGTTTACCATAAAGCTGGCCTATTAGACGACCGGATTCACGACGCGGCGATTATTGATAACGGTTTGCATCCATATGTTCTGGTCATTTTCACTAATGGCCACGGAACATACGATGATACAAAGCGGGCCCAAACCCTGCAAAACATAACCAAAGTTACGGTAGCTCACTTTATCGGGCAGTAACTTGGAGGTCTACCAAGGAAGTAAGTTATATATTTATATAGACGAACTACTGCGCTGGAGACAGCTCCTTGGCAACACCTTTAAACAAGAACAGCTTAACAGAAGGAGGCAGAAAGAACTATATTACCAGTAGGCTTTATGACAGGTAAATTGTGTTTTCTGGCTCGGCAGGTTTGGTTGGTGACTGCGGCGACTGGGGAGTAGATGTAGTTTCGGTTCCGGCGTTTAGTCTCGGCACGATTTCATTCATTGTATAGTGGACAAACTGTTGCCCAAGTTCAGTTAGTTCGTACTGCTTGCCGTCCTCAAACGGTGATGAATAT
>DATKKU010000018.1:0-16189 GCA_035542755.1 Binatia bacterium
CGACACCCTGACCTCTATCCATATAGTTGATTACATGACTGAAGTCCGCGAGACCAAACTTGGCCCAGAAATTGTTACCCGCGACATTCCTAACGTTTCCGAGGAAGCCCTGCGCCACCTAGACGAGGATGGCATTGTTCGTATTGGCGCCGAAGTTCACCCCGGCGATATTTTGGTCGGCAAGATTACGCCAAAGGGCGAACAAGAACTAAGTAGTGAGGAGCGCCTGCTGCGGGCTATCTTTGGTGAAAAAGCCAAAGAAGTTCGCGATACCTCCCAGCGCATGAGCACCGGCCGCCACGGAAAAGTCGTTGGCGTTAAGGTATTTTCACGCGCTTCCGGCCACGAACTCAAGGCCGGCGTCATCATGCAAATTCAGGTCTTTGTGGCCCAGATGCGCAAAATCAGCGTCGGCGACAAGCTCGGCGGTCGTCACGGCAACAAGGGCGTTATTGCCCGAATTTTGCCGGTTGAGGACATGCCGTTTAACGAAGACGGTGTGCCCATGGACATTGTGCTGAACCCGCTGGGCGTACCAAGCCGCATGAATATCGGCCAGCTATTTGAAACTCACCTGGGTATGGCTGCCGCTGCTCTTGGCATCAAAGTTGCCAGCCCAGCCTTTAACGGCGTACCGATTTCTAAGATTCAGGAGCTACTAAAGCAGGCCGGCTTGCCAGAAGATGGTAAGCAGCAGCTCTACGATGGCCGCAGCGGCGAGGCATTCTCGGAGCGCACCACCGTTGGTAGCATGTATATCATCAAGCTAAACCACATGGTATCTGACAAAATCCACGCTCGCAGCACTGGACCATACACCATGGTTACTCAGCAGCCACTCGGCGGTAAGGCCCAAAACGGTGGCCAGCGCTTTGGAGAAATGGAAGTCTGGGCTCTGGAAGCTTACGGCGCCGCCCATACCCTTCAAGAAATGCTGACTATTAAGAGCGACGACGTTTACGGCCGCGCCAAGGCCTACGAGTCTATCATCAAGGGTACCGAAATTCAGGGACCCAAAGTACCAGAAAGCTTTAACGTGCTTGTTAAGGAGCTGCAAGGTCTTGGCCTTAAAGTAGACCTGCTGGCCGACAACCAGATTGTTGACGCCGAAGAAGTGCTGGCTCAAAACATCAAGAATGAATCCAAAGCTACCCCGCCTGTGCCACCGCCAACCACCGCCATTGATATAGATGCCACGGTCCCGGTTGACGAGGCCGAGATGGCCGAGGAACTGGCCTTGCTGGGCGACGACGTCAGCGTAGCCGTTTCCGAAGGAGACGAAGAAATTAACATTGTAACCGAAAGCGGAGAGGAGGCTTAAAATGCGCCAATATAATACAGGTACCAACATAGCCGACTTTGACGCTGTAAGACTAGCCATTGCCAGCCCCGAAGATATTTTGGAATGGAGCTACGGCGAAGTTACCAAGCCCGAAACCATTAACTACCGAACCCAAAAGCCCGAGCGAGACGGTCTGTTTTGCGAACGAATTTTTGGCCCGGTTAAAGACATTAACCCGCACGATGCTAAATACAAAGGAGTGCGTTCCCGCGAAGCTGCCGTTGATAAAAACGGCGAGCTAGTAACCCGCTCAATTGTCCGCCGCGAGCGCATGGGTCACATTCAGCTGGCCTCGCCGGTGGCCCACATCTGGTTTTTGCGCGGCACACCAAGCGCCATTGGCCTAATACTGGGCATGACTGTCAAAAGCCTAGAGCGCGTAGCCTACTTTGCCAGCTATATAATTAAAAGTGTAGATACCGAGGCCCGCGACAAAATTTTAGAAGACCGAACCAGCGAATTCACGGCTGCCGAGGCCGCCATCAACGGCCGCTACGAGGAAGAAGCCAAAAAAGAAGGCGCCGACGTTAGGGCCCTGGCCGAAGGCCGAACCAAAGAGCTAGAAGAGCTAGCCGGAGAATTTAACGTCTTTAAAGAACAGGTTGACAGCCTGGAGAAGCTGCGCCTGCTGAGTGAAAACGACTACCGCAGCCTGCCCGAAGAGCTGCAAGCTACCCTGTCAGTTGGCATGGGCGGCTCAGCCTTAAAAGAACTGCTGGAAGAAGTAGATCTATCAAAACTAATTGAAGACCTCAACGCCGAGGCCGAAGAGGCCAAAGGCCAGCGCAAGAAAAAGATAATGAAGCGCCTGCGTCTTCTGGAATCCATGGAGCGCGCCGGCATTAAGCCGTCTTCCATGTGCGTATCGGTTCTGCCGGTCATTCCGCCAGATCTACGCCCCATGGTGCAGCTAACCGGCGGCCGGTTTGCAACAAGCGACCTAAACGACCTATATCGCCGCGTAATCAACCGAAACAATCGCCTCAAGAAGCTGATTGAACTGCACGCCCCCGAAGTCATCCGCCGAAACGAGCAGCGTATGCTCCAAGAAGCGGTTGATGCTCTGATTGACAATAACAATGCCCGCTCTGGCCGGGCTGTGGCCGCAACCGGCCAGCGCCGCCGCCTAAAGTCGCTATCAGACATGCTTAAAGGCAAACAAGGCCGCTTCCGCCAGAACCTGCTTGGCAAGCGCGTTGACTACTCTGGCCGCTCGGTAATCGTAGCCGGTCCGGAGCTCAAGATGTATCAGTGCGGCCTGCCAAAGATGATGGCTCTAGAGCTATTTAAGCCCTTTGTTATTGGCCGCTTGATTGAACAGGAGCTGGCCCACAACATCCGTAGCGCCACGCGCATGATTGAAATGAGCGAGGCCGCCGTTTGGGACGCCCTGGACGAAGTCATTAAGGGCAAGTACGTGCTGCTTAACCGCGCACCCAGCCTTCATAGACTCAGCATCCAGGCCTTTCAGCCGGTACTAATTGAAGGCAAAGCCATTCAGCTGCACCCGCTGGTCTGCAAAGGCTTTAACGCCGACTTTGACGGCGACCAAATGGCCGTCCACTTGCCACTTTCCGACAGGGCCCAGGCCGAAGCCCGTGACATTATGGCCAGCAACAAGAACCTGCTAAAGCCAGCCGACGGTTCGCCAATTTTGCACGTAGAACAAGACATTGTTTTGGGCTGCTACTACTTAACTTACGAGCGCCCGGGAACCGAAAACGATCCCTACCAGCCATACTCCAGCCTTGAAGAGGTAGTAATGGCTTTAGACGCCGGCAAGCTCAAACTGCAAAGCCGCGTCCGTGTAGTCTTCCGTGGAGAGGACCGCGAGACAACCGCCGGCCGCCTGCTATTTAACGAAATCTGCCCGGAAGGTTTTGCCTTCCAAAACGAAGCCATGACCAGCAAGCGCCTGGACAAGGTGATGAGCGCCATCTATAGCCAGTATGGTCAGGACGAAACCGCCCGCATCGCCGACGAGCTAAAAGACCTCGGCTTCCGCTACGCTACCAGTTCCGGACTGTCGGTCGGAATGAACGACTTCTCTGACCTAAAAGAGCTGTCCACAATTGTCAAATCCGGCGAGGTCAAAGCTACCGAAATCAGCGAGCAGTATGCCGCTGGCTTCATTACTGATGACGAGCGCTACCGCTTAACCGTTGAGACTTGGACGGGTGTTGACTCTACGGTAGAAAAGTCTCTGAGCGAGCAATTTAAGAACGAAGACAATACTATGAGTATTGCGGTCGCCTCTGGTGCTCGCGGCAACATCTCGCAGATGAAAATGTCCGTTGGTATGCTTGGGACTTTTGCCGATGCTACCGGTCGGGCCATTGAGCTGCCGGTTAGAAGTAACTACAAATACGGCCTAACGCCGCTAGAGTACTTTACGGCTACTCGTGGCACCCGCAAATCACTGGTTGATATTGCCCTTCGTACGGCCGATTCCGGTTACTTAACCCGCCGACTGGTAGACGTTGCTCAAGACGTCTTTACTGTTGGTCACGATGCCGAAGACCCCGGCCTGCCGCTTTACCGCGAAGATGCCGAATTCGTAGGTGTTAGCCTGGCCTCGCGCCTAGAGGGCCGCTTTGCTGCCGTAAGTGTTAAACGGCACGTTAAGGCCGGTCAGCTAATCACCCAAGCCATTGCCGAGGCCATAGACGCCGACAGCACAGTGGATGGGGTACGCATCATGAGCGTGCTATCTTGTACCTCTGTTAAGGGCGTTACCCGCGAAAGCTACGGCATAGACCTAGCTACCGGCGAACTGGTCGCCAGCGATTACCCAATTGGTGTTATTGCGGCTCAGTCCATCGGCGAGCCGGGCACCCAGCTGAGCTTGGACTCCAAGCACCGCGCTGGAGCTGTCACATCTGGTGACGACGTTACCCAGGGTCTTACCCGTGTAGAGGAAATTCTGGAAGTCCGTACTCCTAAAGGTCAGGCCTATCTGACCGATATCTCTGGCACAGTCAGCGCCTGGGAAGAGGGCGACCAATACATCGTTCAGGTGACGGCTAAGGAGCAAAAGCCCCTCAAGTTGCCGCTAGTTGGCCGAGTTGCCAAAATTCACGACGGCGACGAAGTTAACATCGGTGATTTGCTGGCCGCTAACGACGACGGCAGCGAGCCAATCAAAGCCGCCATGGTTGGTAAAGCCACCGTTACCGACACCACAATCACCATCACCCCCAGTGCCAAAAGTCAGGTCCGCTACGAAATCCCGGGGTTCAAGCAGTTGCTCGTCAAGGATGGGCAGGAAGTCGTGGCCGGACAGCGACTGACCAATGGTTCTATCAATCTGCACGAGCTAATTCGCCTCCAAGGCGTGGAAGCCACCCAGCGCTACATCATGAACGAAGTGCTGTACATCTTTGCGTCTCAGGGCCAAAACATTGCCGATAAGCACCTGGAAGTAATTGTCCGGCAGATGTTTAGCCGAGTTCAGGTAGAAGATTCTGGCGACAGCGAGTTCATCACTGGCGATATTGTCAGTAAGCTATCCGTCGCTGAGGCCAACGACAAATTGCTAAGTAGCGGCAAACAGCCGGTCCGCTTTAATCAGCTGCTGCTTGGTATTACCAAGGCCAGCTTGTCTACTGATTCGTTCCTGAGTGCCGCCTCCTTCCAAGACACTACCCGCGTACTGATTGCCGCGGCCACCTCCGGTAAAGTTGACCACCTCTATGGCCTTAAGGAAAACGTCATCTTGGGCCGCCGCATACCTGTCGGTACCGGCGTGTTGAACGATGATGAGCAAGCTCCCGAGCCAAAGGAAGCCTTGACGGTTGAAGCTAAGGAGTAAAAATGCTAGAATTAACGACTGTATGCGAAAAGGAGTAACGCGCTAGATGCCCACCATTAACCAGTTGGTCCGCAAACCTAGAAAAAGTGCCACCGGCAAAAGTAAAAGCCCGGCGCTGCTTCGTGTTACCAATAATCTGAAGACCCGCTCGTACGAAAAGCCCAGTCCCTTCAAACGTGGTGTCTGTGTACGCGTGACTACCAAAACCCCCAAGAAGCCTAACTCGGCGCTGCGCAAAGTCGCCCGCGTCCGCCTAACTAATGGTCACGAAGTCTGGGCCTATATTGGCGGCGAAGGCCACAACCTGCAAGAGCACGCCGTGGTGCTGGTCCGCGGCGGGCGCGTCAAGGACCTCCCCGGAGTGCGTTACCACATTGTCCGCGGCAGCCTGGACCTTCAGGGCGTGCAAAACCGTAAACAAGGACGCAGTAAATACGGCGCCAAGAAGGAAAATAAATAGATGGAACTTGGCCAAGAGCTTTACGAACCCTTAAGAACGCCGATTGACCTTGACCTCAAAGCGCAGATAGTTGGCGACATTGAGGCCGGCGCAACCACAGACGACTTAATGGATAGATATGGTGAGGCTGCCGTTAATGCCGCCACTACCGACCCGGATGTTGTGGAGCTACTTGACCCAACGCCTTCGGACTTTTCTGGAGAAACTGATGCCTCGTAAAGTTACCAAATCCCTAATTCGCCCTACTGCTCCTGACCGTCTGTATAACAACACCATGGTTACTAAACTTATTAACCGGGTGATGCTGGACGGTAAAAAGCAGCTGGCCGAGCGCCTGGTTTACGGCGGCATGCAAAAAGCAGCCGACAAGCTAAAGGTCCAAAATCCGCTGGAGGTTTTTGAGCAAGCTATGGGCAACATTCAGCCCCACCTAGAAACTCGCTCTCGCCGTGTTGGCGGCGCCAACTATCAGATTCCGTTTGAAGTCAAAGGCCAGCGCCAGCAGCACCTGACTATCATGTGGTTTACGGAGGCGGCCCGGGCTCGCAGCGGCATGAGCATGGAAGACCGTATAGCACTAGAGTTAGTTGACGCTTATAACAACACTGGTGGCGCCGTTAAGAAAAAGGAAGACACCCACCGAATGGCCGAGGCCAACCGGGCCTTCGCCCACTTTGCGAGGACCTAAATGTCCGGGCTGGTAGGCGAAAAGGGTCTGGGTATATGTCCGAAGCATGGAGGTGTCTGCACAGGCTTTAATTGCCCGGGCCCCCAGCAATCCCAAATAAGCTACTCCATCAACGGCAAAGAGAGCACTTGGGTGGATGTGGTTGAGCAGTGTGGTCGGGAGCAAAAACCCAAGCGCCCCGCGCAACTTATACTAGAAAATTTACTAAGACTATCAGGAGACGAATAATGGCAGACAAAAAATACGAGCTAAAGAAACTTCGCAACACGGGCATTATTGCTCATATTGATGCCGGAAAAACCACTACGACCGAGGGCATTTTGTACCGTACTGGCCTAAAGCACAAGATTGGCGCCGTGCACGAGGGCGAAACTACCACCGACTGGATGGCTCAGGAAAAAGAGCGCGGCATTACCATTACCGCTGCCGCAGTGAGCTGCACCTGGAAGGGCCACAACATCAACATTATTGATACGCCGGGCCACATTGACTTTACGGTTGAGGTAGAGCGCTCACTTAGAGTGCTAGACGGAGCAGTTGTGGTTTTTGACGGCAAAATGGGCGTGGAAAGCCAATCCGAAACGGTTTGGCGCCAGGCCGACAAATACGGTGTGCCGCGCATCTGCTTTATCAATAAGATTAATCAAACTGGCGGCGACTTTTATAAGAGCCTAGACTCTATTCATAATCGTTTGAGCAAGCGGGCCTTCCCGATTCATCTGCCGATTGGGTTTGAGCAATCAGTGTCTGGCGTGGTTGATCTAATTACCATGAAGGCCTATACCTATAAAGACTTTACTGACCACGAGCTTATTGAGGGTGAAATCCCAGCCGACATGGCCGACCAGGTCAAAAAATACCGCTCGCTTTTGATTGAAAATGCTGTTGCTGAAGATGAGAAAATTCTGGAGAAATATTTTGAAGTCGGCGAAGAGGGTTTAACCGAAGAAGAAATTCGCGGGGCTATCCGCACTGCCGTACTGACCGGTAAATTCTACGCTGTTACTGGTGGCGACGGGCGCGGCGTGATTGTTGAAAAGCTGCTGGATTCTATCAACGACTTTTTGCCCAGCCCGCTGGACCGTGGCAGTAGCTGGGGTGTTAACCCCAAAAACGGCGAAGAAGTGGAGCGCAAGCCCGACAGTGCCGAGCCGTTTGCGGCACTGGCCTTCAAGATTTCTACCGACCCATTTGTCGGCAAACTGGCCTTTTTCCGGGTCTATTCTGGCAAGGTTACGGCCGGCAGCTACATCCTAAACAGCTCTACCGGCGAAAAAGAGCGGGTTGGCCGCATCGTTAGACTGCACGCCGATAAGCGCGAAGACGTGAACGAGGTAGAAGCCGGTGATATTGCCGCTATCGTCGGCTTAAAAGGCACCACTACCGGCAATACCCTTTGCGATGCCACAAATCCGATAATTTTAGAGAGTATTACCTTCCCGGAGCCGCCGGTGTCCATTGCCATTGAGCCCAAGACCAAAGCCGACCAGGAAAAAATGAGTATTGCCCTGCAGCGCCTAGCCGAGGAAGACCCGACATTCCGCATCAAAGTTGACCACGAAACCGGCCAGACCATCATATCCGGCATGGGTGAGCTGCACCTGGAAATTATTGTAGATAGAATGAAGCGCGAGTTTGCGGTAGAGGCCAACGTTGGTCAGCCGCAGGTGGCTTACCGCGAAACTATCCGCAAAGACGCCGTTGAGGCCGAGGGTAAATACATCCGTCAAACTGGTGGCCGCGGACAATACGGTCATGTCTGGCTGCGACTGAGCCAAAACGAGGCCGGCAAGGGCTTTGAATTCATCAATAGTATCAAAGGTGGAGCTGTCCCGAGCGAGTACATATCGGCCATTAAAGCCGGCATAGAAGAAGCTATGGCTAGCGGTGTAATCGCCGGTTACCCGGTGGTTGACGTCAAAGCCGAGCTTTACGACGGCAGCTACCACGACGTTGATAGTTCCGAGATGGCCTTTAAGATTGCCGGCAGCATGGCACTTCAGGCCGGTGTTAAAACCGCTTCACCGGTGCTGCTGGAGCCGGTCATGAAAGTTGTAGTTGTAACTCCAGAAGACTTTATGGGCGACGTCATTGGCGACTTAAACAGCAAGCGCGGCCGAGTAGAAAGCATGGAAGACCTGACGCCCGGCATTAAAGAAATTACCGCCTTTGTCCCCTTAGGCGAAATGTTTGGCTACACCACCAATCTGCGCAGCTCCACTCAGGGTCGCGCCGCCTCTTCAATGGAGCTAGACCACTACGCCGACGTTCCGGGCAATGTAGCCCAGGAAATCATTGCCAAATCCGGCAAATAGGTATATAAAAAGTAGCCAATTATGTCTACCACCGAAATAGAACCCAGTATCGCCATAGGCTTTCCTGGGCAGGGCGCTAGTAATCCAGAAAAGATGAGGCGCTTGATTACCGAGCATCCGATAGTTATTGATGTGCTTGAGGAAGCCGAAGCGACTCTGGAAGAACCGGTTCTGCGCCTATTTCTGCAAGAGGCCAGTTCTACTGCCACCAGTCGCGAGAACCAGATTAGGCTGTATCTGGGGAGCTCGGCACTTTGGAGAGCAGCAGAACACGAAGGCGTTATACCAGACGACCGTCGGCGAGTATTCTTTGGAGCCAGCGCCGGCGAATACGCCGCACTAATGGCGGCCGGCGCCTACGATTTTTCAACCGGTTTAGAGCAAATAGAACTTAGAGGCGAGGAAATGCAAAAGGCCAGCATCATAAACCCGGGCGCAATGCTTGTAGCCACAGGATTGCCATTTGAAGAGGCTGAAAAACTAGCAGGCACCTTTGACGGTGTTTATGCGGTTAATGATAATCCGGGAATGCAAACAGTATTCTCTGGTTCAGAGGTCGGGCTTGCCGAGATTGCTGCCTACTTGGGTAGTTCCGAAACCTGGAGCCACGTGCGCCTGGATTGGGCGGCAATTTCTGAAGCGGCGCACTCTATACACATGGCGCCAGCTGTAGCCGGCGTACAGGCGGGACTAAAAAAGGCTAAATTCAAACGCCCCACCTACGATTTTGTAGGCAATCGGGCCAAAGCCGTTAAGTCCGCTTCAGCCGCCAAAAACCACCTGGCGGCCCAGCTCACCAGAGGCGTCCTGCTCAGACAAAGCGCCCAGTATATGAAAGACGAGTATAACGTTGATACTTTTGTTGATGTTGGCCCCGGTAAGGTGCTCTACGCCCAGATGCGTCATCAGTTCCGCAAAACAGTTCAACTCATATCTGTTATGGATGAGCTGCTGCCCGAAAAAGAATAAGGGTCTAACCCCTTTACAAACCCCATAAGTTTATCTATAATTAGGGCATACTCGCATGGGTGGCTATTGCTTACCATGCAAAAAGTTATTGAAGTAATAAAATTCCAAGGAGAATTTATAAATGGCAGAAAATTTTGACCGCAGCAAGCCTCACGTCAACGTTGGCACCATGGGCCACGTAGACCACGGCAAGACCACTCTAACCGCCGCTATTACCACAGTGCTGGCTAAGAAGTTGCCTAGCTCTGTAAATAAGCCAATCAAATACGATGAAATTGATAATGCGCCAGAGGAAAAGGCTCGTGGTATAACCATCGCCACCTCTCACCAGGAATACGAAAGTGAAAAGCGTCACTACGCCCACGTTGACATGCCTGGCCACGCCGACTACATCAAGAACATGATTACCGGTGCCGCTCAAATTGACGGCGCTATCTTAGTTGTATCTGCCGCCGATGGCCCTATGCCCCAAACTCGCGAGCATGTTCTGCTTGCTAAGCAAGTTGGTGTGCCTTCTATCCTAGTTTTCCTAAACAAGATGGACCTAGCTGATCCAGAGCTAGTAGAGCTTGTTGAAGCTGATGTCCGCGACCTGCTTAAAAAGTACGACTTTGACGAGAACGCCCCAATTGTTAAGGGCTCTGCCACCAAAGCTTTGGAAGGCAGTGCCGCCGACGAGGACGCAATTATGGAACTGGTCAAGGCTATGGATGACTTTATCCCTGAGCCCAAGCGCGATTTAGACAAGCCCTTCATGATGGCCATTGAAGACGTTTTCTCCATCAAGGGCCGCGGCACAGTTGCCACCGGTCGTATTGAAACTGGCGTAATCAAGGTCAACGAAGAAGTTGAGATTGTCGGTATCCGCCCAACCACAAAGAGCGTGGTTACTGGTGTTGAAATGTTTAAGAAAAACCTCGATCAGGGCCAGGCTGGCGATAACGTTGGCATCCTGCTCCGCGGTATTGAGCGCGACGACATTGAGCGCGGCCAAGTGCTAGCCAAGCCCGGCACCATCACACCGCACACCGAATTTGACGCTGAAGTCTATATCCTGACCAAAGAGGAAGGCGGACGTCACACTCCTTTCTTCAAGGGCTATAAGCCTCAGTTCTACTTCCGAACTACTGATGTTACTGGTGAAGTTGAACTGCCAGCTGATAAAGAAATGGTCATGCCCGGTGATACCGTAACCTTTAAAGTAAAACTTCTCGCACCAATCGCCATGGAACAGGGTCTGCGCTTCGCTATCCGCGAAGGTGGCCGAACTGTCGGCGCCGGCGTTGTCACTAAAGTAACGAAGTAAGATGAACAGAGACCCTATACTGCGTTGGCATGAATTGCCATTAGATTTACCCATAGAAGATTCTTCGCTAGAACAACCCGCGCCTGTTGCGCATAACGAGCGAGAATTCCCATCTGCAGATCCACCGGGTCAAAATGCAATGAGTGAAGGAGTGGAGGCAATTACAGCCTCTGAAACACGTGATCAACTAGGTTTGGGACCAAAAGTAGATTAATATGGCTGAGACTAAAGAACCTGAGATTAAGCAGCGGATTCGCATTCGTTTGAAGGCCTACGACCATAAGGTCATTGACCAGTCTGCCAAGCAGATTGTGGATACCGCTCTGCGAACCGGTGCTAAAATCTCCGGCCCAATCCCACTACCTACCCGAAAGAGCACCTTTACAGTTGTAAAAAGCCCGCATGTCTATAAAAAAGGCCGCGAGCAGTTTGAAATGCGCGTTCATAAGCGCCTAATAGACATCTCCGACCCAACGCCCAAGACAATTGATTCGCTGATGAACTTGTCACTGCCTGCCGGCTGCGACGCCGAAATTAAAATGTAACCTCCATGTCTCCCGAACAAACTCCGCAAGCTAGGAGTGGGGACCCGTTTAGAGATATTATCCTTACTAGGCTAGTAGAGGTAGTTGAGGTAGAAGCCGGAATAATTCCGGAAGAGCCGCCCCTAGTTACAACCAGCAGAGGGCTGACACCGCTTGTTCCTGCCAACGCGGACTTTATCCGAAGTACCCTGCAAGACACTTGGGGGCAAACCTATCCCGAACTGTTTGAAGAATATAAGTACTTAGGTTTTGCCACGATAGACAATCTCAACCAGATAGCCACCGACGAAGAGCTAGCCGGTGGTGTCCCGACGAGAATTTGGAATGTCCTAGCCAGGTTTGACTCCAGCAGCACGCGGCAAGGCCAACCGGGGCTATTTGACGAAGAGCGCAAAAGTCTTAACCTGCAGCTTCTCAAACTGCTTCACGAACAAGGTGCGATTGAGCAGACGCCGACCTATGGGCCGGCCTGCAGCAGCTTTGTGGGCCGCCTTATAGAAGCCGCCGGTAGTCAGCCGGGATTCCAGGTCAATCCCCACAATGAAGTTGACCCAACAGCATAAATACAGTATAATAATCTAGATTTCAGAAGTTTTTTAAGAGAACAATATATACATGGCACACCCCATGCCCCAAGAATTGGATGCGGCCCGCGAGCTTGCGGAAATAGAGCAGCAGCGAGCCGAATTACAGGCCCGGATAGACGCCGGTGAGTTTGCTTTGCCGGTGGTCGCCGAGGCTTACACTCGCGCCGCCGACCAGCTTGGCGAGCGAGCACTGCAGCTTGCGCAAAATCCCCAGCTCCAGTCCGGCTATGCATCCTACGGCCTGGAAGCCCTAGCCGGTCTCAAACAGATTGAACCGCTGAGGAACATATTGCCGCAGGAAGAGTTTAGCGCGTTGGAACAAGAGCTTGGCACCAGAATAATGACGGTTCGTGAGTTTTTTGAAAGCTACGGCGCCCACACCGATGATGCCGAGAAATTTTTACACACTACGCCGGCTGAACTGGCGGTAGTAACCACTGCCGAGATTACTGCTGTAGAACCAACTGCGGAGCCCGAAGCAGAGCCCCAGCCAGAACCTCAGCCAGCACCGACCGAGACAGAGGGCAATAAAAAGTCGGTAAAACTCACCATTGGTTTAAACTTGGTAAGAATTGGCAAGCAAGGCGGGGCGGTTCCTTACGTCACCAATTTTGGCGCCAAAGACAAAAGGGACTATACAGAGCCCCGTCGCAGGGCACTTGAGGCAGTGCTGTCGTTGCCTGAAGGCGAGCTGCTCAGCTCTAAGCAACTTCATGAACTGGCCTTTCCGGGCGAAGAATTTCAGTCAAATCGAATGAATGAGCTAGACAAGTGGTTTGACAAACTAACCTTCAGAAAAGAAGCCATGATAGTTCATAAAGGTCGCCGCTACGGCGTTAGTCCAAATTTTGATCTATCGTTTTCACACGGAGAAAGATACAAGAAGCATCTGGCCGGTGAACAGACAGAGCCAGCTGTTGAGGCTGAGCCTCAGCCCGATTCGGAGATATCCTACGCCTTGTGGCTGATGTCTGACAGGCTTTATAAGTTTGGCTATGTTATGGAGGCCGCCGGTTATAAAACAATATCTAAAGATCTTTGGGAGCAAATGGACGAAGGCTATCACCCCGACCACAGCCATCTGTCCGGTGATGCTGATGCCGTTTTGGAGTATCGCGCCAAAGCTTTAGAAAAACTAGAGGAGCTTTTGACCGACTCGGATGCTTTTGAGAGCTTCTACGATAACTGTCTCAGAGAAGGCAGCGTGCTATTTAAATTCACCGAGCTGGCGCTAGAATTTGACGAAGAAGCAAGAAAACTCATCTGGAGGCTGGTCAATGCTCACGAGGTAAGGGCTACGGTTACCGGGCGCCTAGATGTTGTGGGCGGTCCTAAGCAGGTCTATGACTCTGAAGGTGTTCTAATATATCCATTTCCCGAGTTACTTCCCATTAGGCAGGGCAACGGTACCGAAACTCCAGTTGACGATTCTGAGCCCGACGATGAGGAACCCGAAGCCGACGATGACGCTACTACGCCCGGAGAGACCGAGACGCCGCAGCCCGAGGACGGCGCGACCGACGACGAAGCAGCGCCCGCTGCACCCAAATCAGAAACCGAGCTTTCCCCAGCCGAAAAGTCTAAACTGGTTAAGCTAAGAGAGGAGGCTGAGAGAATCGCTGAACAGTTTTTAGCCACCACACTTAGCCCTCTGGAAGCATATCCTTGGCCGCAAATTCAGGGCGCTGGTCTTAGAGCCTTTAGCGCTAAAAAGGTAGCCGCCGCTAAAGACAAGCATGTTGTGCCGCGCGGTGACAACAAGACCTATGGGATTAAAGAGGTAATCCGGGTTCTGATATCTGGCCACAAACAACTACAAAACATATTTGCTAATCGCCGATACAGGGCTGAGGTAGAGCGCATTATTGACGAGGTGGTAGACGCGGCTCTTGAGAAATTTCAAAAATCAGCAAAACTAGCGAGCTAAAAAATGAGCTACGGCGAGAGCGGACTTGGTGCTAGCCGTAGTGAAACTGACTATCACTGGGCAGATTCCGGCCCGGAACTTTTTATAGGCGACCCGGAGATGCAGCGAACGCTGATTGATATTGCTGGCTTTGTTAGTCTTGATAGGCTCCAGAACAACTTCTCGCAGACCGAGGCCGGACGCAGGCTGGCCACTATGAGGAGATTCAGTAAAAAGTACCAGCCCGAGAATTATCCGGACAGCCTTTGGATAAAGTATTTGGGGGTGCAGGCAAGTGACCTGGCGCACGGGCAATACACTATGCAGCAGGGTGACCAGCTGCTGGCATTTGAGCCGCCGTCAACTACCAATAAAGACATAGCATCGGTCCAGCGCTTTTTATTTGGTGTAGCTAACCTTACCCACGACTGGGGTGAATCTGACCCGGAAGTTGACGACGTTATTTTTGGCGACCCCAAGCCAAACCGCGCCAAAGAACGACAGGTGCGGTCTGCGCTGGCCGAGCACGCACTCCGACAAGCCTGCGAAGACGCGGGCATTATCAGCCAGATTTATCCAAACCTGGACCAAGCCATAAGTTTTATAACGGATTGGTCGGACCACATCGCCTTTGACAAGCCACACTTTAGCTTACTAACTGAGTTGGGAGGCATTATTCCCGAGGAGTATTATCAGCATCTGTACAGAGCCAACAAATATCTGGGACATTTTGTTGTAGCTCTGCGCGCCGACCGCGTAATTAATGAGCAACCCGAGTTTAAGCAGGCAGCGATGAAAGACGTCTATCAACGGCTTAGCCTTGAGGTGACGCACAACTCCTTGCCCGTTTTGCTGGAATACGCCGACACTTTTCCGGGAATTGAGGCATTTTTGCAAGGCAATCTGGAGGCAATTGATAAGTTAGTAAGAAGCAACATGCGTGTTTTTGGGCCAGAGACTGTAAATTATAACGACGAATACGACCGCCCGCTTAGCCTTAAGGAGCTAAGATATCTGTGGTTAAACTATAAGCAGCGTAGCAAGACATAAAAAAGACAAAACCGGCTCGTTTTTTTAAAGCCGGTTTTGTGGGTTCTTGCCTACTTTGCTCGGACTTCAAGTTTTTGTTTTCCTTGAGGTTGTGTTCTAGCTTTTGTGCTAACGAGCTGTAAGCGCGATTTTTGATTGCCCGAGTTCGCTAAAACCATACAAATTCCGGAGATTGTCTAGCTTTACTTACCCTAGGCGTGTGCTTCGGCTTTTGGTTTTTTCCTAAGCCGACACGGAGTCCTTTTTATCGGACACCTACTTGCAAAAATACGCTTAAGCTTTATTGAAGTCAAGACTCGGTAAGCCCAAAATCAGCATTTGATATAGTAAGACCATGTCTAGTAGTGGCTGGAAACTAGCCGATGTTCACGATATTCCACCAATGGCAGATAGTTTCAGTAAGGGCTGGCACTCAGTAAGGTGGTTTTTTGACATTAAGGGCTTTGGGGTGAATGCCGTCACACGTAATAAGGGTGATTGGCTAACCAAAGACCACGACGAGGTTAAGACCGGCCAGCAGGAGCTATTTGTAATCTTAGAAGGCGCGGCCAGGTTTACTCTTGATGGTAAAAAAGTAGTGGTCCCGGCCGGTGGAATGCTGGCTGTTGAGCCACAAGTTGTCCGCCGCGCCGACAGTCTAAAGACTCCCACCACTATGCTGATAATCGGTTCGCCAAAGAATAAACTTTACAAACCGGCCAGTTGGTCATAATAACAACAAAATTAGACGAGCAGGCACGCTATAATTAATGGCAATGAGTTATCAGCCTTCTGAGAAAATTTTAGAAAAATACGCTAAAGTACTGGTTAATTTTGCACTTGGCGGCGGTACCGGCATTAAAGAGGGGGACGTGGTTTACCTTCAGGGTCCAACCTCGGCGCTGCCGTTTTACAACGCACTTTGCAGAGTTCTAATAAAGTCCGGAGCTATTGTTATTGGCGGTCTGGGTGACGACATGCACGGCATGGGCAAATACTATTATGAACACGCCAGCCAAAAGCAACTAACCACCTTTCTAGATAAATATTACAAAGGTTTAGTAGACCAAACCGACCACCGTATTGCCATAATTGCCGACCACGACGTGCACGAGCTGGATAAAGTGGACCCCAAAAAGATGATGCTGCGGCAAAAAACCGCCAAACCCGTGTCTGATTGGTTTAACACCAAAGAAAACGCTGGCAAATACACCTGGACGCTGGCACTTTA
>DATKKU010000019.1:0-9075 GCA_035542755.1 Binatia bacterium
ATTTCAAAGAGGGTCTTACTAGCACCATAGATTGGTACAAACAAAACGAAGCCTGGTGGAGGCCGCAAAAAGAAGCCACCGAGAATAAATATAAGGAGTTAGGAAGATGAATCCCGTTAGAACCAAAGGAATAAACATAGATTATGTGTGCTACCAGCAGAATGTTGATGGCAAGGAAGTGAGCGGGTTCTAACGGGATGAATGTTTTTGAACCGTCAAGTTACCGAGAAGTCAGGATAACTCCTACCGATATCCCTGGTCTGCTGGTTATTGCCCTAGCCGTGCATCAAGACGGGCGCGGCTGGTTTAAGGAAAATTTCCAACGAGAAAAGTTTGAAAAGCTGGGCTTTCCGCCCAATTTTGAAATCGTCCAAAATAACATTTCTTATAATTCCCAGCGCGGCGTTACGCGCGGTATCCACGCCGAACCATGGGACAAATACATCGGCATCGCCTCGGGCTCTATCTTCTCGGCGATTGTTGATCTTCGGGCTGGGGAAACCTTTGGAAAAGTTGCTACCTTTGAGCTTAACCCCGGCATTGCCTTGTTTGTGCCTAAAGGTTGCGGTAATTCTTTCCAAACTCTGGAGGCCGACACGGCCTACACCTACCTAGTCAACGCCTACTGGTCACCCGAGACTCAGTACACCTCTGTTAATCTGTCAGACCCTGATCTCAATATCCCGTGGCCAATCCCGCTGGAGTGGGCCGAGATTTCTGATAAAGACAAGGCTAATCCGGCTCTCAAGGACATAAAGCCAATAGCCGCTTAAAGCACATGGATAGTTCTAAGTTTTTAATCATCGGTGCTGGCGGCCAGCTGGGTAAAGCCCTGCAAGCGCAGTACCCTCAGGCTCAAAAAGTGGATGTTGCTGAACTTGATATTACAAACAAGGACGCGGTTGCCAGCTATGACTGGTCCAATGTAACTCATGTTTTGAATGCTGCGGCTTACACTAACGTGGACGGCGCCGAAACAACTGAGGGTCGAGTGGCCGCCTGGAAAGTCAATGCCACCGCTGTTGCTTACCTATGCGAGGCGGCCCGCGCCCATGATCTAACCTTCGTCCACATCTCAACCGACTACGTCTTTGACGGCACTCGCGGCCCGCATAAAGAAGACGAGCCGTTCAGCCCGCTAGGAGTTTACGCAGCCACTAAAGCAGCTGGCGACATCCTGGTTTCACAACTGCCCAAACATTATCTGCTCAGAACTTCCTTTGTGATTGGTGAGGGCAAAAACTTTGTCCGAATTATGCTTGAACTCGGCAAAAAAGGAATTAACCCGGCCGTAATTGCCGACCAATCCGGCCGGCTCACTTTTACCAGCGAACTTGTTCGGGCAATTGACCACCTGCTGTCCAAGCAGGCCCCGTCGGGAACCTATAATGTCAGTAACGGCGGCGAGCCCACCAGCTGGGCTGGGCTTACCCGCGAGATATTTAGACTGGCTGGTTACGCTAACCAGGTCAGCGACACTACTACCGAGGCCTATTACAAAGACAAGGCCGAAACTGCCCAGCGTCCGCTAAACAGCGTACTGGACCTTGCTAAAATTGAGGCCACCGGCTTTCAGCCCAAAGACTGGCACGAAGATTTGGCCGATTACGTTAAAAAGGAAATGGAGCAAGCATAATGAAAGGCATAGTTTTAGCCGGCGGCAGCGGCACTCGCCTCTACCCTATCACTCTGGCAGTCAGCAAACAGCTTATCCCAATTTACGATAAGCCGATGATTTATTATCCCTTGAGTACCTTAATTAATGCTGGTATCAGGGAAATTTTGATTATTTCCACCCCCACCGACCTGCCCAGATTTGAGCAGCTGCTGGGCGACGGTGCGCAGTTGGGTTGCAAGTTTGAGTACAAAGTTCAGGAAGAGCCTCGCGGACTGGCTGACGCTTTTAGGGTCGGCAAGGACTTTATAGGCGACGATAAGGTTGCGCTAATTTTGGGCGATAATATTTTTTACGGTTCGAAAATGGAGCAGGATCTCAAGCAATACACCGACCCTGATGGCGGGATAGTTTTTGGTTACCAGGTTGCCGACCCAGAACGCTACGGAGTCGTAGACTTTGACAGCGATATGAAGGCCCTATCCATTGAAGAAAAGCCGTCCAATCCTAAGAGCAACTACGCCGTCGTCGGGCTATATTTTTACGATAACGGGGTTGTGCAGATGGCCCAAGACTTGCAACCAAGTCCCCGCGGCGAGCTGGAAATAACAGACATCAACAAGCTTTATTTAGAAGCTAGTAAATTAAACGTTGTACCGCTAGACCGCGGCACCGCCTGGCTGGATACCGGAACTTTTGACAGCATGAATGACGCGGCGCAATTCGTTCAGGTCATAGAAGAACGCCAAGGCATAAAAGTTGGTAGTATTGAAGAGGCCGCCTGGCGCCAAGGCTTCATAAACGACGAGCAACTGCATAAGCTGGCCGAGCCCCTGACAAAATCCGGCTACGGTCAGTACCTATTAGGCTTGCTACATTAGGGGCTTGGGCGTTTTCAACTTGGCAGCAGGCGTCTGATTTATGAAATCCTCAAAATATGCAATTGTCTTATCCAGCCCCTTATCTAGCTCTATTTTGGGCGACCACTTTAATACTTTTTTAGCCAAAGATATATCTGGCTTTCGCTGCAGCGGATCATCACCCGGAAGTGGCAGATAGGTCACTTTTGAGCTGCTACCCGTGCGCAAAATTATCTTGCTAGCCAGTTCTTTAATCGTAAACTCGCCAGGATTCCCTAGATTAATTGGACCTTCCACGTCTGAGTTAATGAGACTTACTACGCCTTGAACTAGGTCATCAACGTAACAGAAACTTCTTGTTTGGCTGCCGTCTCCATATATGGTCAAGGGCTTGTTGCTTAGGGCCTGCATGATAAAGTTGGACACTACCCGTCCATCCTCAGGGTCCATCCTTGGGCCATAGGTATTAAAAAACCTGGCAATGCACGAATTTACACCATGGGCTTTTTTATAAGAGAAGATTAGGGCCTCAGCGTATCTCTTAGACTCGTCGTACATGCTCCTTGGGCCGTAAGAGTGTACTTTACCCCAGTAAGACTCCGGCTGGGGATGTATTTCGGGGTCACCGTACACCTCGCTGGTTGAGGCATGAAAAAACCTGGCCTTGCTGGCAGCCGCTACTTCTAACATATTTAATGTGCCTTGGGAGCCAGCCTGCAGAGTCTCAATCGCCAGCCGCTGATATTGTGGCGGGCTGGCAGGCGAAGCCAAATTTAGGACAAGCTTGTATTTTTTATTTCTAATTTTGCTGGGCAGTTTTTTGACTATATCAATCCTATGAAAATAGAAGTTTGGGTTAGCTTTTAGATGCTTTATGTTGCGGCCGGTGCTGGTTGATAAATTATCCAGGCAATAAACTTGAAAGCCGGCATCAAGATAGTACTCGCAAAGATATGAGCCAAGAAATCCCGCACCGCCGGAAATTAGAACTCTTGGCATTAGGCAATGGGCCTCCCTACGCTTTCGTAGTGGAACTTTTGCTTTTTAACATCCGTCGGGTTATACAAATTGCGTCCATCAAATATCACTTTTCTATTCAACCGTTTCGCCATTTGCTCAAAGTCCGGAGTTCTAAACTCCGACCATTCTGTCGCTATCAAAAGAGCATCGGCGCCATTTAGCGCGTCATATTGAGTATCCGCGACCCTCAGCCCCTTGACCTTGGCATATAGGTGTTTAATGTTCGCACCGGCTTCTGGGTCAAAGGCCTGAACCTTCCCGCCTGCCTCCAAAATGGCGTCTATTATCTCCAGTGATGGCGCCTCTCTTATATCGTCAGTATCGGGTTTGAACGCCAAGCCCCAAAGTGCAAAGGTTTTGCCCGCCAAATCATTCTTGTAGTATTTACTTAGTTTTTTAAATAATGATTGCTTTTGTAGTTTGTTCACGGCTGTTACAGCCTCTAAGATTCTAAAGTCGTAGTCATGTTGCTCGGCGGTCTTTTGGAGTGCCAGAACATCCTTAGGAAAGCAGCTGCCCCCATATCCAATCCCGGGAAACAAAAATCTTTTGCCTATCCGCTCATCGGTGCCAATTCCAAGCCTTATGTCATCAACATTAGCGCCAGTTTTTTCCGACAGATTTGCTATCTCGTTCATAAAGCTTATCTTCATCGCTAAAAAGGCATTAGCGGCATATTTGGTCATTTCCGAGGAACGCTCATCCATAAACAACATTGGGTTGCCCTGTCTTAGAAAAGGAGCATATAGTTCTTTCATGACCTTTTTGGCCTTAGGCGACCTAGTCCCAACCACAATTCTGTCGGGTTTCATAAAGTCACTGACTGCTAGGCCTTCTCTCAAAAATTCCGGGTTTGAGACAACGTCAAAGTCTGATTTTGCCCTTTCGGCCACGGCCGAGTGGACCTTCTCCGCCGTACCTACCGGTACGGTGCTTTTGTTTACTATAACGGCGTAGTTTTTAATAAGCGGGCCAAGTGATTTAGCAACGCCCAAAATATAAGATAGATCGGCCGACCCATCCTCCTGCGGCGGAGTTGGCAGCGCCAGAAAAATCACCAGAGCGCCTTTGATACCACTCGCAAGATCAGTAGTAAAATGTAATCTCCCATTCGAAAGGCTGCGTTTATAGATTTTTTCCAGGTCTGGTTCGTATATGGGCAGTTGGCCTTTTTTTAGCTGAGAAACTTTGGACTCATCAATATCTATACCCACGACCTCGTTGCCGGAATCTGCAAAGCAAACTCCAGTCACAAGGCCCACATAGCCCGTCCCGACAACAGCTATTTTCATTTGCTATATTCTAGTTTATAGATGGATATCCTTCAAGTAATCCAGATTTTGATATGCTGTATTGGTGCAGCAAGTAAAGGACTACTCTCGCTACCTGTATAAGCATCCCCTGGTTAGATATATCGTAGTTGGCGGCTCTACTTTTATAATTGATTTTGGCCTTCTAGTGGTACTGCATCAAAAAGCGGGCTTCGGCATCGCGCTTGCTACTTCCATAGCCTACTGGGTAGCCATTGCCTACAATTTTTTTCTTAATCGCTCTTGGACATTTAGCGTTGCCGAAAAAGAAAGCCTGCATAAACACCTCGCCAGTTACCTAATATTGCTGGGGTTTAACTATGTCTTCACAGTCATTTTCGTGAGCATTTTAAGCAGACATATTTATTTTGGGGCTGCTAAGGCCCTTGCGGTCATAATTCAAACAACTTGGACATACAAAGTTTACAAAGACTACATATTTGTAAAATAAACCTTTTGTTTGACTGTTATCTGTAAGCTTCAATATACTATCTAAGAAGTTATTAATAGTTGGTAGATTTTAATGAAGGTACTCATAACGGGTTCAGCTGGACTAATTGGCTCAGAATCAGCCAAGTTTTTCGCCGAAAAGGGTTTTGAGGTTGTTGGTATAGATAACGACATGCGCAAATATTTTTTTGGCGATGATGCTAGTACTGATTGGAATCTCAAGAAAATACAGACTCAGCTCAAAAAACAATACACTCACTACAAGGCCGACATTCGTGATAACGAAGAGATTGAAAAAATTTTTAAAAAACATAAGTTTGATCTGATTATCCATACTGCGGCTCAGCCATCGCACGACTGGGCGGCACGTGAGCCCTTTACCGACTTTACGGTCAACGCTAACGGTACACTAGTAATGCTAGAGAATATGCGTAAACATTGTCCGGGTGCTGTATTTATCTTTACCAGCACTAACAAGGTTTACGGCGACCGACCCAATGAACTTCCCCTCATAGAACTTGATAAGCGTTGGGAACTACCTGAAACACACAAGTATTACAACGGCATTGATGAGTCAATGAGCATTGATGATTGCAAGCACTCAATTTTTGGCGCCAGTAAGGTTGCTGCCGATATTATGGTTCAGGAGTACGGCGCCTATTTTGATTTTAAAACAGCTGTCTTTAGAGGTGGTTGTCTCACTGGTCCATCGCACTCTGGTGCCGAATTGCATGGATTTTTGGCTTATTTAATAAAGTGCATAGCTTCCGGCAAAAAATATACGATTTTTGGCTACAAGGGCAAGCAAGTCCGTGACAACATCCACTCGCACGACCTGGTTAACGCATTCTGGCACTTTTACCAAAAGCCTCAAGCTGGTGGTCAAGTATATAACATAGGCGGAGCCCGTAATTCAAACATATCAATGCTTGAGGCAATTGAGAAGATTGAAAAATTACTGGGCAAAAAAGCTAATTACGAGCTGTCTGACCAAAACCGTATCGGCGACCATATCTGGTATGTTTCAGATGTTTCTAAATTTAAATCACACTACCCCGACTGGGAATTCGAGTACGATACCGACGCTATCTTGGAAGAAATGTGTGCTGCAGTTAAGGTGAAATGAAGCACAAAAATATTCTAATTACCGGCGGTGCCGGATTTGTCGGCTCTAATTTGGCCATAAAATTAAAAACCGACTACCCCGAAGCTGAGATTACATGTCTAGATAATCTAAAACGCCGCGGCTCTGAGTTAACACTAGCCCGCCTGCGTGAGGCTGGGATTAGTTTTGTACACGGTGATATTAGGAGCCCGGAAGACTTAGAGTTTAGTAATATAGACCTTGTGCTAGAATGTTCGGCCGAGCCTTCGGTGCTGGCGGGGATTCACTCCTCGCCAAATTATCTTTTGAACACAAATCTAGTCGGGACCATTAACTGCTTGGAGCTTGTTAGAAAAAATAAAGCCGATATTTTATTTCTATCCACCAGCCGAGTCTATCCGATAGAGTATATAAATTCTCTAGCCTTTAAAGAATCCAAAACAAGATTTGACATTAGCGATGAGCAAAAACTGCCCGGTGCCTCAAGCCAGGGTATAGCTGAGGACTTTCCTCTGGACAAACCCCGTTCGCTATATGGTGCCACTAAACTGGCTTCGGAGCTGCTAGTTATGGAGTACGCGGATACTTACGGCATTGGGTCAATTATTGACCGCTGTGGAGTTATCACCGGCCCTTGGCAGATGGGTAAAGTAGACCAGGGAGTTTTTGTACTATGGGTAGCCAAACATTACTTTAAACAAGAATTAAGTTATATAGGTTACGGCGGCCAAGGCAAGCAGGTGCGCGACTTTATACATATTGACGACCTATATAGCGCTATTAAACTGCAGCTTGAGAACTTTAACGAGTACAGCCATGGCACATTTAACATTGGAGGCGGCTTATCAAACAGCGTTTCGCTGCAAGAACTAACCAAGCTGTGCCAAGACGTGACTGGCAATACAATTGAGATAAAGTCGGTGGTTGAGGACAGACAGGCCGATCTGCGATTCTTTATCACCGACAGCAGTAAGTTTCTTGAAAAGTCCGGCCTAAAGTGGCAAAAGGACGCTAAGGCCACAGTGACCGATATCTATAATTGGATTAAGCAGAACGAGTCAGCCTTAAAGCCTATACTTTCATAATATGAAGTTGTCTATTATTATCCCCGCTCATAACGAAGAAAGTTCAATTGAAGAAACCGTTACGGCCTTTCACCGAAAA
This sequence comes from Binatia bacterium, assembly GCA_035542755.1. Lineage (GTDB taxonomy): Bacteria > Patescibacteriota > Saccharimonadia > Saccharimonadales > UBA10212 > RYN-425. The sequence continues at coordinate 7,525 of DATKKU010000019.1, forward strand.
CTGGCTACCGAAAAAATACCCCACGAGATTTTGGTCATCAACGATAATAGTAAAGATAAGACTGAAGCCATCCTAAAAAAGTTGTCTAAGCAGAACAAGGAGGTCAGATACGTTAACAACAAACCGCCCAATGGTTTTGGTTTTGCTGTCAGAGCCGGGTTAGAAAACTATAAGGGCGATTGCGTAGCAATTGTCATGGCCGACATGTCGGACCGACCGATTGACTTGGTGGCCTACTACAAAAAGATGCTTGAAGGAAATTATGACTGCGTCTTTGGGTCCAGGTTTATAAAGGGCGGCAAGACAATGGACTACCCCAGGTTTAAGTTGTTCCTCAACCGCGTCACCAACACCACAATCCGCATTCTATTTGGAATAAGATATAACGACGTTACAAACGCTTTCAAGCTTTATAAACGAGAGACAATTGACGGCCTTAAACCATTTTTAAGTCATCACTTTAACCTAACAGTTGAGCTGCCGCTAAAGGCGATTGTTCGCGGCTATTCTTACGCCGTAGTGCCCAACCACTGGACTAACCGCAAGTCTGGTGAATCAAAACTAAAGCTAAAAGAAATGGGCAGCCGCTATTTTTTCATTATTTTGTACTGCCTACTGGAAAAGTGGCTGTCGCGCGGCGATTATCGAAAAAAAACTGTGGACTCGTAAACAGCCTCATAATTTTTTAAGTAGTCTTACTTCGGTCCTGCCATTGACCGTATGAGATTATATGTTAAAGTTTACTAAATGATATCGCCAAGTGAGTCCATAGCCGAGGCTGAGTATATTGCGCCCTATCCATATAGCTCCAACATAGATGTAGTTGGCCAAGAATATCAACCGAGGCTGTCTGTTATGTCATCTATGGCTATTGATGCGGCTGTTGAGGCTTGGAAAATCAACCCGGAGTCTAAGATAGTAATCGCTGGCGAGACTCTGTATGGTAGCTCTTTACCCAATACAACTGACTTGATGGTAGAAAGAGCTAAGCAGACTTCGGATATTGACGATGGCTCGTTGGTGCCGTTACACCGCTTGCCAGGCGGCACGCTTTTAAATAATACGTACTTACAAACCGCCGCTCTTAAAAATTATTTTGGGGACAAAAAGGGCGGCTTAATCTCGTCGCCGCTTAATTATCACTTGCAAAGGGTCATGCACACGGCGCGAGCATATGGGCTTGAGTCCGGATTTACAACCGCCGAACAGATTCTGGACACAGCCGGCATCAACGACTACAGCCAATACGAGGCCGCTATTGCCGGGCTTGAAAGTTCTGAAAGAACCATCCGCCTAATAAATCGTATAGACCAAAAGGGCCGACTATTCAACCTAATGTCTTCGCGGCTCGGTGGCCGCTTGGTTGATGTCATAGAAGTTAACGGCCGGCCGGAGTTGCTGCAGACCACCGCCAGAAAAAAAGTTGACGAGCTAGCTGCTACCTACGGCCTGGAGCCCATCCGCTTCTAATAACCGACCCGAGTTTGTTTGAAGTAAGCAGTAAATCCGCATCAACAAAGCCTAACAAAGTTTATTTACCAAGTTAATTAA